>DATBDI010000456.1:0-40574 GCA_036270025.1 Candidatus Udaeobacter sp.
CGCCCCCGCCAGCTCGGCTGCACGTGCGTCGGTATGAATGCGAACACCGCTGAAGTCATAGCCGAAACGCGACTCCATAAACTGTCGCGTTGAGGAGTCTAGTGGCCGGCCGACACTCTGGGTCTGCAAGAACATGGGAGGTGTTTGCAGATTTCGGCGACCGGAGTCTGCGCCTGTCCGTTGTAGCTGCGGTTCCGGCGTTCGCATCACTTGTTCTGCAACCCGGTCCGCCTCTTGTTCGTATGTGTCCCCCGGGCTGTTCACCTGAAGATTGGTCTGAAGGGTCGCTGGTGCGCCTGCATGGACCGTTATCCGACTGAAGTCGTGGGCGAAGCGGGGCGATGCACTGGCAGTGCCCTTGGATTCGAGTTCGTGTTCGTGACTCGGTGGCGGTCGGTCCCTCGCTTGGTTAGCAATCGAGCGCTGTAACGGATTCCAATGGGGGCGGGGGCCAGAGAGTCTGGGACGGCCCATCACCAGAGGCGAAGGATTTGCCGCCAGAGTTGATTTCGGTTTTTGGGCGAAGGTGCGCAATGGTCGATCTCCTCGGGTTCGCTGTTTGACTTCAAAACATGCCTGTCATGTTCTTCGGCGGTAACACGGGTTGGAATTCCGTTAGGTCACCATCGTCTTCCAGCCCAAGAAGTAGGCTTTTTCTTACGGACCGAAGGACGTTTGCCGGATTCCCTTTCAATATGAATCCCATGCCCGCAAATCCCGCGAGCAACCAGATGGACGCAAGTCTGCGGTAATCGGTTTCGAGGTTGTTAAGATGGCGTTCGGCGCTCTCAAGCTCCTTCAGAATGTCCCACGACAATTCGGTATCCAATATGGGGTTGCGCTCGTGATTCTCGACAAGCTCTTGGTCCGGCGGAAGGCTCATAGAATTAAAACATACGGCCAAAAACACCGCCTTTTTATATCAGGCAAAGATGTAATGAACTATTTGGTTGGCGGGCTTGCGGCCGGTTCGTTGAGACCCAGTGTTTTGCGAATAATCGTTTGTTGATCGGCGGGCAGGGCCTTAAATTCGTCACTAGCCACAAGTGCTTCTTTCTTTTTCGTGAGGGCTTCAACGTCAGCCTTCTTAGTAGCTTTGGTAATGGCGAGTTGGGCGGCTTGCAAGGCGATCAATGGCCGCTTCCCCATCTGCGCTTCATAGCTGTAACCCGTTTCCATTTCCGCCAGCTTCTTCTTGTCACCCAACCCCTTCATCGTCTTTAGAATGTCCGCCATAGGCATACCGCTGACCAAGTGCAGGTAATGGTAGTTGGCATCGCCACTCAGCGAAGCATCCACGGCTTTGCCATTCGGATCAGTCAACGTCGGTAAACTAGGATAAACGTAATAGCCGGGCTTGCCTTTGGCGGCAATGAACATTTTGTCTGCCAGTTGGGTGTTTTTCTCGTCGTCGAGTTGGGCGGATGAATAGGGTTGAGGAATGGGGCTGACGGCCGAGATGGCATCCCATGCCACCCCACTGCCCCAATTTTTGAAGTTCGGGTCTATCGTATCCGCGTTAGAGACAACATAGGCTCCATTCCTAGTCTTCTTCCCGGCTTTCGTTGCCCATGCCATCAAAATATCTTTGGCGCTGGTCTTGCCATCGAACACCTTGCTCAACCAACCTGTAGCCGGCCACCAATGGGAGATGTGTGCCACCAGCGCAATCAGTTTGTCATCCCATGCATGGGCATATTTGGGCACTTTGCCGGCCCCACTTTCCATCTTCGTCCATTGCGCATCCACCACTTTCTGGCTGGTTCTATCATTTTCCGCAATGGCAATGAAGACGCCTAGAAGTCTGGCATCGGATTGAATGAGTCCCAGCGCGTTTAACCCTTTTTCGATGGCTCCGGTTTGCGTATTAACCACCTCAAATCCGCCGTCGTAATAGATGCCATAGGGTTGGAAAGCAGTCACAATTTCTTGGTCTTTGAAAAGTTGGGTCATAATCTCAGGCAGTTGACCGCCATGTTGACCAAAGCCACGTCCCCAAGTGAGCATCATTGAGTCATAAGCATTAATCGCCGAAGAGCCACCTTCATGTTTCAGTTCGTTCCAAACCACTTTTTTGATCTGGTCCTCTCGGCTATCGCCAGCTTTGCTGACGGCCGTTGGATCTTTGGGGCTTATTCCAGCATAAGAGTAGCCATAACGCGACTGCTCGTCTTTAGGCCCCTTATATTTAGAGAGTTTCAACATTGTCGAATCTACATCCGCCCGGTTCTTCTTAATCGCATCCACAATCTTCTTTTGCTCTCCGGTCAGCGTTCCCTTAAAACCTAGTCCCTGATTCTTAATCGTGGGGGCCGTCTTCGTTTCGCTGAGGGTGACCTGGAGACCTTCCGTAGCCTTCCGCTCAGCGACCGGCAAAGCGGTGCGCCAAGATGACAAATCGACATCCCCCTCTTTGCGTTGGATAGCACGGCCTTGCCTACGCGTAATCTGGCTTTGCACGGAACCGCGGCCGTGCAAATCGCCCATCCGCGCTGCATTGAAACCACAGTTAAGCTCCGCGTCAGGTTCGGATTGGCGGACGCCGTTTCCATCGCCTATTTCGGGAGACTGAATTTTAGGTTCGACCGGGCCACCCTGCTGGATCGTATGAGTCAGTTCGTGCGCTAGAAGTTGCTTACCTGCGCTCGTCTCCGGCGCGTAGCGCCCCTTCTGAAACACCATGTCTTGCCCTAGTGTGTAGGCAAGCGCATTTAGTTGACGCGCCGTCTCTGCGGCGTGCGCATCGGTATGCACGCGCACATTACTGAAGTCGTGCCCGAAGCGCGGCTCCATGAAAGCGCGAGTGACTGGATCGAGCGGTTGGCCAGAGGAGCGCAGTACTTCGTGAACAATGGGCGCCGCCACGTCCCTAGAGCAATTTGCCTCGACACGTTTTGTCTGCAAGGGCGCGCGACTAGCTTGCGCATCCTTGCACCCGGGGCATGCATCGCGGCTTAACTGCGGTTCAGGCATTCGCATCACTTGTTCCCCAGCCCGGTCCGCCTCTTGTTCGTATGTGTCCCCCGGGGTGTTCACCTGAAGCTTGGTCTGAAGGATCGCAGGTGCGCCAGCATAGACCGACATCCGGCTGAAGTCGTGGGCGAAGCGGGGCGATGCACTGGCAGTGGCCTCGGATTCGAGTTCGTGTCCGTGACTGGGTGGCGGTCGCTCCCTCGCTTGGTTAGCAATCGAGCGCCGTAACGGATTCCAATGGCGGCCGGGGCCAGAGAGTCTGGGACGGCCCATCACCAGAGGCGAAGGATTTGCCGCCAGAGTTGATTTCGGTTTTTGGGCGAAGGTGCGCAACGTGTTTGGGGTCGCGTCACGAATACATCACCGACGTTTTGCCCGACTGACCCGGGTAGTACAGACGAATTCGTACGACGTAAGTGCGATTCTTGAAGAGCTTGTAACCAATGGTTGCATTCCAATCTTCACCGCTATCGTCGTCGCCGACGAGGAATCGCAACTCACCGTTGATATCTTCGAACAATACAAGCAGCGTATCCGACGCACCCTTCGTCTCGATCTTGTACTTCCGCGACTGCGTGGGCTTGATCGCGAAATCGACTTGCTGGCCGGCAGCGAGGTCGACGACCATAGCCTGGAATGGTTGGAGCGTCGGCAGCGTGGCTTGCAACGGCGGGTACCACTTGAGGGCCCATTCCTTGTCAGGACTCGAGAGCGTTCCCGGTGGGAAGATGCCGTTAATATCGTATTGTTCGGGCTCATCGATGAGGCCTGGCTCGAACTCATATTCCATGATGGAATCGGGATCCCAAGTCGAACCCTGAACCTGCTGCGACGTCAGCTTCTGCAAGATGTTGTGAAAGGTCGTATCGTGGTCCCAACTGTTGGGAGGTCTACCGAGCGCGTCGTACACCGCCTGTTCGTGCCACTTGATTCCCGCGAAGGGATTCTGGTGCTCGTGCTCCATGCCGAGCACGTGTCCGAGTTCATGGAGTGCGGTACCACGACCGTAGGAGGTGGTAAGGTTCCAGCCGTACACAGTCGTCGGCTCATTCAAGGGGACATCGAGTACTTCGCGGCCGACCGCCGAAGCGGAGCTGCCATCGGCCGTCGAGTAGCCTACCCGGACTTCAGCTTCGCTGAGTTCATTGACCTCTTGAAACACAAGGCCGATCCCGATCTGCTTCCATTTGGCGAACGCATCACGGACCGCATCCGCCTGAACCTTTGGAACCGAGAAGCGAGAACTCGCTCCAAAAAAGCAATAGTGCAGCACGGTTCCGTTCACCCATTTCGAGCGCGTGGACAGAATAGCCGCCGCTCGACGCGGGTCAGCCATCACTGTAGGTGAGAGTTGGGGAACGGGTCGCGGCAGATTCCGGCACAGGGGCTTGGCGATCTGCTTCGATGGTTTGGCTTTGGCGGACTGAGTGCGATGACGGCGCGGCATATGAACTCCTTTGCTGGTTGAGGGTCTTTACGTTTTTGATTTTATGTCAAGGAAACTGGTTGGCTTCTAAGTGGAAATTGCTTCGTTGATCATGATTTTATGAGCTTGGTCGCCGTCATATTCCGTTTCCTGAAGGATAGGCGGGCGTCGTTGGACCAACGTCAGACCATTATACATGGAAGAAGAAGGGTTCATGAAGCAAACGGGCTGAATTTGCGCCGGCAATCGCCCGCGGACGTTAGGGTTTCACCGTCCACGGTGACAATCCAGAGGGGCGCATAGTGATGTTGCACGCCGTGCGGCGCGATGGCGTCAGGGAGGCCCACCTCTCCCGGCCACTCGACATCGCCCGTAGCCGTGCGGGCTGGAATCAGCCAGTAATCCCTCGTCCGGTATATTCCGCCGTTGGTTGGCTGAAACTGAATTTGCACGCCATCCTCCAACGAGATCCAATCGTCCTGTGTATTGAACTCCACAACCTTGGTCGCACCGTCCGTGCCGTCCCAGCGCCGCAAGAAAGGATGCTTATCCACGTTGTCTCCCACGGTCGAAGCGCGTGTTCCTCCCAATGTTACCGCTCCTTCATCCAAATCGACTGAGGTTACTCTTAGTAGTTGCTCGGCACGACCTTGAAGAGCGTAGTCATCATCCACAATTTCAACCCAGTTCCCCTCAGCCAAACCAAATCGAGCGTCGCGGCCCAAGCTTTCCAGACTAACCGTGGTAGTGTGCGCGGTGTTGTCCGATGAAATATTAAGGATGCGAAAAATGACCGAAGCGTTCTCCCGCGACCAGACGAACGTCGCCACGTTCTCTTCACCACCATCGTAAATCTCTACGCGATACAACTGGTTTTCCGTTCCGCGATATCCAACTGTGGGAGAAACGATGCATGGGTTCTCTTCTGCTGCTTCCGGCATTTTTGCCCTCGCCCTTAATCGCCCCGCTCCCAGCCCAACTGTCCCACCGAGTAACCCTAGAAATGCGGCATAGTCCTTCTTATAGTCAGGCAGAGGCTCAACCTCAGGAACGGACACCGCTCTAATTTGCCCGACCACTTGCGCGCGCGTCGCCGTGTCCGGGCCATTTAACGCCACCTCGCGGATGCTGGGATTGGCGCGGTTTTTGTCTTCATCTTCAACGTAAGTTACATGGCGTTCCCAAACGTCGAGATAGAGCAAGTAAGACGCGCCGTCGTCGAAGGTCAAATCACCGGGAACAGGATATCCCGGCTGCGCATTGTAGGCGATGTAATCATCATTCTCGCACAAGATACCATGAACGTAATAGTGTCCTCTGCCAATGAGCAGGGCCGGCTTTGCACCGCCCAGTAACTCTTTTAGCTTTTCCTTCGTCTCCGCGTCGGTAGGCAAAGCGTCAATGCGCGCCGGGTCGGTGATGATTTCAAATCCGCAATTTACCTCTAACGATTGACCGGCGGGACTGAGGACATCCGCAGGCCCGCCATGCGGACCAATCAAGTCCGCGCCCAGGCTTCGCAAGTAGTGAAGCAGAATCGCGGTCTGCTCGTTCCAATCGGCATCCAGTTGGACGCGCCCTTGTTGCATCAGAACACGGCTAAAGTGTTTGAGTGGATTGAATGTGTCGCGGGTGAAGTCGGCTTTCATTGTTAGCTCCTAGGTTGCATAGATAATGCCGGCATCCATGCCGGCAGGTGTGTAATCGTCGAGGCGGGCGCGCAGGTTGGCCGCGCGTTGCGGTTGATAAAGATCGTGAAACACACCCATTTCCGATTCGTCCTCCGCGCCGCGAGTGATCTCTTGGGCGCAAGCGGCTGATAACTGGCAGTAAACTGGCTTGCCGTAGCGAAAGGCATTGAACTCGGGCTCAACGCGCAGTTGCGCAGCTTCTCGTTGGCTGTCTCGTTCCGCCGCCGAAATCTTGTGTTGCGCAAATAGATCGGTAATGACTCTTTCCACCAGGTCGGGCTGGCACTCATAGCGGCGCGGAGTGCGCGAGCCGGGTGGGACATAACAAAATCGCACGCAGCCCGCCTGCCGATGGGCGACGCCGATATGCCCTTTGAATATGGAGTTCTCGGCCAGGGCTATTTCGTGCGCGAGGACTATACCAAACACCGTGCTGCGCGCGATCGTTAGTCTTACGTAAGCCATCTCGCCTTGTATTCCACTTAGGGCGTTATGATCCTCACTCGTCGCATCCAGGATGCTGTCGCTGATGGTAATGCGGATCGGATCTGTCCTTCCTCGATCGGCCATTACTTGGATTGGTCCCAGGATGCTATGCTCGATCTTGATCTGGGCGCGTGTGCCAGACAATCTAAGACTTGGCTTGCCGCTATGTTGAGGTTCGCAATCGCAGTCCAGGTCCCAGCCGGGTACGAGTGTGCAATGGCGGATGGTTACGTCGCACAAATCACCGCGCTCGTGTAGCTCAGGATGCGCCTTGTCTGCCTTGTAGCCGGAAACCTGGATGCCGCGGCCGGCGATGAGCAACCCATCGAGCGTGAAACGGCTGCCACGCCCACCCCGAACGTTAAGAGCATCGGGGAGGGCGAGTCTGGTGTTCGAGATGTTAATGACAGGCCGCTTGCGATTGGCGGCGCGGAGCTGAAGCGCCTCGTATTCGCGCAAAGTAATATCGAGCCGTTCTTCGTATAGCCCACTATCGTTGATTTCTATAACAGCCTGCCGTGGCCCCGGTCCGGTTGTGCCATCTTCATCCTGCCGCCATTGCGCCAGGGCGTCATTGATCGTCTTATAAGTCTCCTGTTCCCCAACCCGGTAAAGATCGTAGTTAGCCGGCTGCGAGAGCGGTCGATTGTACTCGCCGCCGCCAATGTCAGCACTAAAAGCATAGCGGTAAGATACCCAAACAACTTCTTCCGGTGAATGGTCTGGCGGAAAGACGATCCGTCCCAGCACAGGGTCCACCGCAACCCCGTTCTGCGACCGGTATGTCCAATCGCTTAAGTCCGCCGGGATCACGCGGCTTGCCAGCACCGCTTGACGCGGCGAGCCAATCGAGATATACAAGCTCTTAGCCTCTCCGTAGTAATCAGTCTTGTGCTTCTCAAAGTGCCGCAATCTGATCGGCGTAGGTAAGTTTAATTCTCCGGCAATGTGGGTTGGCTCCGCCTCAGCCTGGGGACGGTTATAGAGCTGGGTATCATTGCCGAGCACGCTAAAGGTGTAGCAACCCTGACGCTCATCCACACAATAGGCCGGGGTCTGGGTCACGGAATAGGTTTTCAGTCGCCAAACGAAAAGCGCCGCGCTCGGAATGTTATACCGGCCTCCGGTGCGCAGCGAGTTGGCCCGGCGCACGTCCGCTGTGTGTGCAGCTTCATCGAATGGCCCGTTCAGCAAATCCAAAGCGCCACCGTGCCGCAGGTCAACCGTGCGTCCCCGGTTTGGTTGCGGGTAATCGAGCTGCTGAGTCCATCCAAGTTGCTTGTAAAATTCACCGGCACGCACCGGCCAACCTGCCACTTCCCTGGCTAACTCTTCTAACAATGATAGCGTCCCTTTCCGGCGGCGATTGCCAATCGTATTTGCTACTTCGCTTCGTGGAATGAGAATCTTGTTCCTCTGCCGGCCCGGCGCCGTGCCCGTGTCACCGGGCTCGCCGGCTTCATGGACGGCCTGGTAACCAATCAGATCGCCGATGTAAGGCACAACCCAGTCTTCACATGTCTCGATAAACCAGTTTTCGTAGAGCTGGTCGATGTTTCCTTCAACTATCTCAACCTGTTCCGAGATTAGCTGGAGTAACGCGCGCAGCGGATAGCCCTGGTCGGCGTCGCGCTGCCGGTAAACCACTGGCAATAGCTCATACAAACGATCCCGGTCAATCATTGTGGCACCTCCTTGAGAATAAGCGTGTCCGGCACGTCAGGAGTGAGAAATGCAAGTTGTGCGGGAAAGATACCATTCCGAGGCAGGATCTGGTAGCCCGCCATCCGTGGCGGTCCGACCGTTTCCGCCAGGTGCACCAATAAGTAAGACTCAGGCGTGGTTGTCGCCGCCAATTGTTCGAGTTTCTTTTCCAAATCGGGTGAGGAGAGTTCCGCTTCCGAGATACTACTAAGCAGATCGACATCCACATAAGCGACACCATCGACTTGTTGGATCGCCCTGATAACTTCGCTCAAGAATACGGTCTGACCCAGCTCCCGCCGTTGAAAGCCGAAGACATCGAGCAGCGTCGTGCGAATCTTCGGTTCGACCGATTCCCATTGGTAGTCGGGTAACACGCTCACGTTGGCGCTGATGATGAGAGCTAGTAACTCGCGCAGCCCGACTCTTATCGGCAGATAGGGATCGCCAAAGTCACGGAGCGCCTTGCGCAGGTTGCGATATAAGTCGGAAGTCTCATCGATCGGGATATCATTGGTCCCAGCGATAGTAACATGGACAAGCTGGCGGCGGCCATCGGAGAGCCGGGCGGCGCTCGCCTTACCGATGCCAGCGAAGGTGCGGGCGAAGTCGGCATAGTCCCGCGTCGAAACCAGCCGGTCGAGCGCGGCCACCGCTAAAGGCGCATTCTGGCGTGCCTGGTCACGACTCTCGCGGTCCGCTCCGCCCGAGGCAAGCAACGGGTTAGTAACTGCCTTAACACCGAGTGGACGCGTCACCAGAAGCGTGATCTGGTCGGCCTTCACGTCACCCGGTTCGCCGATGCCGTTGCGATAGATTGCCTTCACATTTTCCTGGCCGGTAGGTAGCCGCGCGCCGTGCTGGCCGTTGCCAAAGATGACCGTCGTTTTTCCATCGTCATCCGTCTTGGTAATAAAGGAGCGGTCTGTTGGAAGCAAACCAGCGAGGCTATCGGTCTCGTGCCACTGAATGTCATTGACCCGCACTACCAACGTGCTATCGACCCCGGCGGGATTTGGCGCGGCGACGAAGGTGAGCGGCGCTTGTTTCAAAGTGAATGCTTGTGCTGCTTTGCTACCATCGCCGTTGCCGAGGACTTCGTTGCGCGTTTCGCCGTGCGTAGCTTTAACGACGTTGCCGAAGATAACAACCGTGTCGCGCTTGTAATGATACTCTAATTTGTTTTGCAAGGTGATGAACGTGTGGGTCTTATCGCCCGGCAAGTCCGTATACTTTTGCTCGACCCCGGCGAGCATGACGAGTTCGCCGGCTTTGACGCCACTCGTTCCTGGGATATCGGTCCGTTCGCCAAAAACAATCAGCCAGCGTCCACTGGACAGACCATCGTATAGTTCACCCAGCTCGATGACGGCATCCTGGATCTCTGCCGTATAAGGCTCTTCCGCCAGCACTAACTCTTCGCTCTGCGCATAGACGGCTGTCTCGCGCAGCTTGCCCATTAAATCGTTGGCCGGGTCCCACCAGTGCCTGGGCAAGGCCAGCTCGGTGGTCTTGGCACTCACGTTGTAGGCGGTGCGCGGACGGATGAGCGCCGAATCGACCCGCGCAGCCAGGTAGCCGGCAGATTTGTTTTGTATAACTGCATAACTCTTAGGGCGAATCGCGTCGTAAGCCGCATCCAGATAAAGGACGGTCGAGGATTCGTCCCCTGCTTCACTGGGCGTCCAGTCTCCATCCGGCTCCGCGACGAATGGAAACTCCTGCTTTGTATCACTCGTGTTCGGCGCGAGTGCCATCTTAACCGGGGCGTTGTAGCCGAAGGGCGAGGCCACCAGCCGAAGAACGTGAACCGATTGCAACGGTAACAAAGCTGAATCTACGCTAGCGTTCCTCCAGGCCGCGTAGAGTGTTTCACTCAGGCTCGGCTTAAAAGCGACTAATAACTGCGGAAGATTGTCGGCCGTCCGGGTAAATCCCTGCGCGGCAGTCCGCCCTAACTGCGTGCTGTTCGCCGGGTGTAATGAGGCGTGCTTGGCCAGCGGTTCGATCAGATTAGCCAGGCTGATGGTTATTGGAGTGGCCGCCTCGCATTGAGCGCTGTCGCCTTTTGGAATCTTCGCTAACCAATCCTGCGCCCGCTTAATGAATTTTGCAGAGTTCTCGTCAGTTAATGCCAGGAGGTCGGATAGCAGACCATCGATACTATCGTGCAATTCCGCAGCGCTTACCAACTGGCTCAAGTCATTGAGCAACTTAAAGACTCCCTTTAGCAGGTCTCCGATGGGCCCCGCTTGTTGCTGTTGCAGTTGGTCCTTGAACTGCTTTTCCAGGCGCGACGTGAGATACCGGTCCAGTAAACTCGAGAGAGTTGTTCGGTCGCTGCTGCTAATCGGGCGCAAACCCTCGACTACACTTATGGCAAGACAAGTAAGGTCGTGCCGGAAGGAGGCATCCTTTAGCATCTCTGTTGCCGCGTCCAGAACACTCTTTGCTACTTCCAACACCTGCGGATCGGTCCAGGGTGTGCCATTCGATTCCTCCGGAGGAGGCGGCGCGACCGCCGCGGTTTTTCGTCGTTTTGTGCTGGCACGGGCCTTAGTTGCAAATAAAGGCGTAAAGGGACGAATTGTTTTAGCCATGGCTGGCGTCGGGTTTACCAGCGTCGCCAAAAAACTATAGATGCGCTCATGGCTGAAATACTCTTGATCGATCGGCGGATAATTACCGAGGGCCAGATTCTCGATGCCTTTTAGGACAAAATCGTTAACCTCCTCCACCCGTTTTACGACCGCTGATTTTGATTGGTCTTTCTCCAGCAATGGGATTTGAGTATCCAGCGCGGTTTTCCCAACGCGTAACAAAGCCAGAGCTGCAATGATAAGGAAAGGCACCGCTTGCAGCGTGACGTCGGTTCGGTTCTCGTCAAATTTCGGCTCGGCTCCTTCGACAACTCGCACTACCTGCGCGCCGATTTCCTCGCCAAAGACGAGCAGTAGATGGTCATTCGCCTTTAGGTTCAAGGCCGCGCCTTCAAAATAGATATTCGCTATCTCCTGCGCGTTGACGAGGGTTATGTTCTGCGGGCGGGTCAGGCGAGGCTTGAGGTTGTTCCACTCCGAGCGCGCCTCGAGCGGGTCGGAGGTTTCGAATGACTGTGGTAGTTCTCCCGTCCCCGGCACGCTCTGGACCCGGCTACCGGCAGGGATAACTGTCTTAATCGGCTTAGGCGGCGTTACCGATAGGTCTTCATCAATCGTATAGGCCAGATAAACCGTCGCCGCGACTCCGGGCCGCAACGTGTAACCAATCATCCGGGCCAGCTCCAGGATCGAGCGTCGCTCCGTCGCAGTGCGGAGATAGCCCTCGTTAGCTATGCGCTCCTGATAAAAGGTCAGGACATCGGCCACCATCGCCCAACCATCGAGGAGAGCAATGGAAGGATCGCTCGCTTCGCGGGTCGTAAGACCAACCAACGGGAGGACAGACTGTGTAACCGGGTTACCTAGAGGATCGTATTCTCCGGTCGAAATGTCGAGGGCAAGGCTCGAGAGCCGCGCTTTCATTGTCTCCAGAAAAGTAGCGTGCGTGCCCGCGCGATAACTCAGCGCGTCAAGGCCGGGGCGATTGGCCGTTGGCGCCGGTGTTAGGACTTCCGTGCCCTCGCAGCAGCCACAGGTTGGATTCATCTTCCTCCTCTCATGTCCAGGCCCAGGCTACCGTGCTCCGGGAAACTCGGATCGTTATCGAGTTGGGGGATCTCCAACGGGCCGAGCAGCAGGATGCCCTTTTCCAGCTCCTGATTGGGTAGCTCATCAAAGCGTTGGAACATTGTTACTTTTACATTCTCGACCCCCGTCACCGACTGCGCCGCGGCGATTAGTTTGCTAAGATAAATTCCTTCGCCAAAGGTCAGATTGTCGGGATGGAAAAAACCAAGACGCCCATCCGGCAGGACGCGGTTACTGAAGACTTCGAGCAAAGCCGCTTCCACCTGGCCCCGCAAATAATGTGGCAATACGCATATCGTCATTCCGATCTGGAGCGGGACATAGGTCGCTGGCTGCACCGCGAGGTCATAGCCCATCCGGCCATAGGGATAAAGACCGCGTTTGATCGCATGCAACAGTTTTTTGTTAGCTTCCTCGCTGCCGGCTGGATCAATCGCGACCCGCGCCTCATACCAGCTACCGGTCCAACGCAGGTCCGCCCGAGCCATATTACCCTGGCTTGTCGTAAGGGTGGCGTAGTCCTTGGCGGTGATCGCCCGTTCCAACGTGTTACGAAATGCGCCCGGGGCATACAACTTCGCTTCCGCAATCGGCTCAGACGCGGTGCCGCCCTTGGCTGGAAGCGGATTACGCGGAGTTAGATTCACGCCGCTTAGCATTGTCTTGCGCAGAACGAGGATGGTAATGGTGTCCGCCCCAACGTTACCAGCCGGGCCGTTTCCTACCCGGTAACTCGCGATGAACCTTGTCCCCGCTTCGGGCAGTAACCCCAAATCACCGTCGCCGAAGCGAAGGTGTGCGCGACCTTCGTTATCCATTTCTACGACAAATTGAAGATCGTCACTTTGACTGCTAAGCAGATCCCTGCGAGCACTCCATGCTTGAAGGAGGGCATTCAGGTCTGTGGTCAGCGCCGTCAGCAGGTCCAAAGACGGCTCCCCTCCAACAACAAACGTGTTAAGCAAGTCGAGGGTTGTTTGTGAAAGCTTAGGACGCAAGGCAGCGCCAATCGGGTCGGCGTTATTTCGAAGTTTCGCAATGAGCGCGGTTGGGTCTTTTAAGTCGTTGCTCTCAAAGAGTGATACCAGAGCCTCCGGCGCGGCCGGGATGCTTTGCACTTTGATCTGCGGTTGTGCCGTTCGGGCATCCAGGTTGTTCGCACTAAATACCTCGGAAGCCGACTTATGCTTTGGAAGAGGGTTACTAAATGTAAGTGGCCGTCGCTCTAGAATAGGCCGGTAGCGACCTGGCAGATAAGTCATTTCCACGGCGCTTCCTTCGCACTCACAAGTCCCTACCGCCACGATCCGCTCCACCAAGCCTAAGTCCTCCGGCGGATCAGTCGTCCTTCCGTTGTCCACCAGGACAACGTTGCCTGTAGCAACGCTCACGTTCGAGACAAACCTGCAATCGGGCGCGTCACGTCGCGCGGAAATACAGAGTGGAAACGGCAAGGCATCCGCAACTGCCCATTCGATCTCGACCACCGGCGTGCCATTCACCGGATCAACGATCGGGCGCACGCTTGTGAGTTGGACAGCATGACGCCGCTTTGGATCCGCATCAGCCCTCTGACCAGTCTTAGGCCCTAACACTTCTTCAAAGATAAGAACATTGCCGACCTTTAAGTCGAGTGTCCGTGGTCGCTCAGTCGGCGCCTTAGCGTCTTCCGGGTCATAATGCGTTTCGGCGGCCAAGGCCGGTCCTTCCGCGTTGGCCCAGCCGTCCAGCAAAGTCGCCCGCGTCGCTCCCCGGGGCAGACAGCATTCCTGGTTGTCCCAGCTATAGAAAAAGATTGTGCTATGCGCCGCGACCAGCTGAATAAGTTCCTTGTCGGTCGGCTCGAACACATCGTAGCTCGCCCCCGGCACATCTTGAAGGTCTTCCATCTTCGAGAGAGTCTTATTGGCAAAGCGCGCTTCGCCCGGCCTGGTGATGAAAAAACAATCGCTCAGGTCAAGCTCGGTATTATTATCCGTCGCTATGCTAACCCACGCGCGCGCGTTGCAGCCTTCATGCAGGAAATAATCGACCAAACGAACATGGCGCCGCACCGAGATGCGTTCGCGCGCCGTGTCGAGATAGGCCTCGGTCGCGACCGCATCCTGGTAATAACTCAAATAGTCGCCGACATAGGCCAGTAACTCGACCAGAGCAATGCCAATGTCCGGCACATGCCGCTCCTGCCAATCCGGCATGATGAGCGCCAGCCGGTCGAGGATAAGCTGGCGGAAACTGGAGTAGTCTTTCGCCAGGTAATTGATCTCCGGTTCGTCGCGCTTTTCGGGTGGACAAAGCTCCTCCTCCTTACAGTCGAAGTCGCTTGGGCAGCCCACCTTGAAACTAAACTCTGCATGCGAATAACGCGGATCCAATTTTTGAAACCGCTGGTCGTTTTGGGGCCAGTCTTCACCACCAACCAAGCGCAAGGTGTAAGTGGAGAAATCGCCCGCCTTATCGACCATCACTCGCAAGCAAGCGTCAAGGTTACTGCCCGTCGCGCGATCATCGCCGTGGTAGTCCACCTTTACGACCTGGATGTCTGACACCCGCCTGCCGCCCTCGATCACCACGTCATCTTTCGTAAGTCCCTGCGGAATCAACCCGAAGAAATGAACGCACAACTGGCGCTGGTCGCCATCATCAATCACCTCGATGTAATCAATCCCGCTCCAACCCTGGCCGCGGTCGCGCTGGCGACGCCGTTCCAGCCTGCAAGTTAAGCTCGGGCTTTCCATTAGACTCCTGCCTTGGTAAAGGTGTCTATGCGCTGTTCGCCGGTGCGCTTTACCAGGTATTGCACAAGCACGCTTAGGGTCGCGTCCTCGCTTGTTACTTTTAGCGCACGCACATCGACCAGGTCACTTAGCCAGCGTTGGAGCCCGGCTTTAACTGTAAGTTCAACCGCCGTGGCCAGTTCCGGGCTGTTCGGCGCAAAGACCAACTGTAAAAGACCAGCGCCAAAATCCGGACGGTTCACGCGCTCCCCGGGATTGGTAAAAAGAAATTGCTCGATCATGTCACGAACGTGGTCGTCATCATCGGTCACAGCGGTGCGGCCGCGACTATCGAGATGAAAAGGGAAATCGATATTCATAACTCCATTACATTGCAGTCACGCGCGTTTGAGTTACAACGATCATGAGCGGCGTGCCGGTAGGCGCGCAGATTGCCTGGCTGCTTTGCACGAGAAGCGGCTGCCCGTTTGATGTAACGCGAGTTGTGCCACTGAGCCACTGTGCGGTGACACATGGCCCATTCCCGGCCGTGGGAGGAGGAAGCGCGCAACCGGCCACAGCGTAAGGCGTAGTCATTAACACCGTTGGTTGGCCGCTGACTGTTACCCGCGGATTCGGCGCCGTGGGCTGCGCCTGACCGCCGTGCGCACAAAGCACCTGCGCCCCGACATGAACTAGAAAGCCTGGCATAATTGTTCCTTTCTCATATCACGACCAGCGCGCCTTTGTTGATTGTTACATTGGGACCGACCATCATAATGGAGGCGCCCTTTCCATTATCGAGATAGATGCCGCTGTCGTTCACCACGATCATCGCCTTGGTCGTGCTCTGTAGGATAACCCCACCCGTGGCCGGTGTCGGAGGCATATCACTGATCATCACTGAGTGCTGCAAGAGCGATTGAATAATGATATTCGGATCGGCCGGATTCCCGGCCTTAGCGAGTGTTGGAATATCTGACTGTGAACCCCAGCGGCAACCCACCCAGATAGGATGATCTGGATCACCGTGCTCAAACTCGACCCAGACCCCCGCACCAATCGGCGGCACCATATAGACTCCCATCGGCGGCCCAGTAGGACCGGCCAACGGCACACAAGGCTCGGCCCAGCTCGAAGGAATCGCGCCGAGAACGTCCGGGATCGTTAACTGCAATCGCCCGCGCTGCTCCGGGTCAACATTCTGCAGCACGGTGCCGCGATACTTACCGTAATAGGTGCGATTAGGGCTCGATCCGTTCATGGTCCGACCACTGGAGTTTGCGTAATCAACCCATCGCGCGACAAGGTGAAGGACTGCTTGTATTCGCCGCGCTTCAGATTGTGAGTGACGCTGTTGACGTAGTAGAAACCATCGTAAGCCGGTCCTGCCCCCCTTACTCCCACCACCGTGCGCATTCTCAGAATAGCGCCGTACCGGGTCACATTGAGAGAACCGTTGCCAGTGATCGCGTCCGCATTATTTAGCATCAATCCGAACGCCCGTTTCGCTACCTCATCCGGAGCGAGGTTTGCCATATCGTCAGGGAACTCTATCTTCGCGGGTGGCGTTAAGCGCGCACCTAAGGGCGGGTGCAGCAGACTTATATTCGGGATCGGAATCGGAATCGGAATCTTTCCCGTAATGGGGTCAAGGATTGTAATGACTACAAGTTTCTTTGCCAGGCCGTCCAGGCTGAAGCTAAGTGAGTCCACGTTAGTCTCCCAGTCCATATTAATGCTAAGCGCCGGCTGCGGCAGAGGTATCGGAAGATCAGGCCCGAAATAGGCTGTGCTGGTGAGCGGAAATGGCCCCGGCTCGATGTGGAAGACGTAGCCGGACTGCGCGGCCAGACCTTTGATGTAACTGAGATCGGTGCCGGTCTGAGTGGGAATCTCCTTCGTTGGACTCTTTACCGTAATGACGGGCGGCGGAATTACGTTTGGTACGATTCCAAACATCGCATACTTGCCGAGGATCATAAGGATACGGGCGGCGTCCGGCATGGCGGGATATGGCAGTTTCATTTCCACTACGCCCATCAAGACACTTAGATCTTCGCCGGTAAGAGTTAGCTTTGACTGGCCCGGGTCATTGCTCGGTGAAACTTCGTGGCGGGTAATAACGCCGTCGGCGATGACTTGCGGGATACCGCGAAAAGTAACGATGATGACAACGCGAGTGATCATCGGGTCAAAGAACCCCGCGGGCAGCAGCGCTAGCTGGATGAGCGAAGTTTTGCTCACAGTGAGGGTCAATTGAAAACCGGTGCGGTCGCGCTGGCTGGTCACCTGCACGCTTTGGAGCGCTTCCACCACCGGCAGCGGCGCGGGCAGAGGCACAGCCAGGGGGCCGATCAACAAAGTAAGATGGATACCATCAAGCATTCGGTACTCCTGGTATTCCTTCTGGCAGAGTGATGCGCAGCCGCCGGCCAATCGTCTCTGTGAGTTCGTCGGGGCGCATCGCGCGGTTCGAATCACAAACGCGCCAGAACTGTTCTGGATCGCCCAGGTAACGCGCGGTGATATTGTCCAGACGATCGCCTTGTACCACCACATGCTCCTGCAACAGCGAGAAGCGCTCAGGCGGCGGGACAAAGCGGCGTCTAATATAGATTAGTGTGCGGCCGTCCTTCGTTTCCAGGGTCGCGGTCTGGATATTGTAATACCGGCTGGTCGGTGGGAAAGACATGGTTGTCCTTGGGTTCGCTACAGCTTCAATGCCGCGCCGATGTTCTGCGCGCTGTTAAACACGTTGGTGGTGGCCATGATCTCCTTGGCAATGTGATGGACCAGAAAAAGGGCCTCGCCGGGGCTGGTTACAGATAGGTCCTGGTAACTAAGAACAGTTAGCGATAACTCAACCTTGGCGCGGATCGGATTGAGTAACGGATCGTGTGCCTCCTCCGTGATGCTAAGACTGGTGAGACGCACCGGCAGAACGCGCTGCGGCCCCCAGACGAACAGTGTCATGGGCGCTTCGACTGGAATCA
This sequence comes from Candidatus Udaeobacter sp., assembly GCA_036270025.1. Taxonomy (GTDB): domain Bacteria; phylum Verrucomicrobiota; class Verrucomicrobiia; order Chthoniobacterales; family UBA10450; genus Udaeobacter. The sequence continues at coordinate 17,683 of DATBDI010000456.1, forward strand.
CCTCCACGGTGCCAATCAGGGAAAGGATGGTATTGGCAATCACCACCGCGCTCTTTGGGTATAGGATCATTTCCAGCGCGGCCAGCGTCGGATAAATACCCATCGTTGTGGCTAGCGGATTGGCTTCCTCGAGCTGATCGGTTGCATCGATCTCAACACTTAGAGTGATCGTCTCCTTCGGCGCCCCGGTGAGCCGAAAAGCCTCGCCGCGGTCGCCTTCAGCGCTCACCGCGCGCGGCTCTAACTTTCGTGTCATCGTGTCCGGGTTGTATTGGAACACGACCACACTCGCGAGGGGGTTAAACGGGTCGAGCCCGATGATGGCGCCTTTTAACAAGCGTGGTGAACCGGGGAAGCTGCTCATGGAATGTACAATCTAGTTCCTATCATCTTCATGAACTTCCTGCTGAATTCCATGCCGTCATTCTTCCGATTGCTTCCACACTTTTTGGTCTTGGAAGGCCTGATAGAACTCCGGTCCAAACTCATCGGGCCTGTCGAGGGGACGGACGCCGCGGGCCCGAACAACCTTTAACGGTTCCTCTTTTTGAAATGGCTCCCCGATGCTCAGTACCAGACCTCGGTCGCAATACACATATTCGTGCACGTAAGTGCCGGGTGAAAGAATTTCGTGCGGTAGGATCGCCGTTGGCTGGCCAAGCCCTTCCATTGCAGACAATGGTGGCGGAACGAGAGCTTCTATCAGGACCACCTCACCATTGCGGACATAAGCTACGAAACCGCCGCTTGGACTTTCCACTGTAAAGGTGTAGCGATCCGCCGGGTACCAACCGAGCGCCGCTTGCTCCATTTTTATCGGCTTGCCAATTGCGGCGTTCAACGTCTCAACCGTAATTTTTGGCAGCCCTCTCCACGAAACTAAATCCTGGTTCAGAAACGGCTGCACCGCCGCTTTTACCGCAGCCGGATCGTTTACAAACTCGCTCATGCTAACGTCCATACGTGTTTTACAAACCTACCAGCTTCACAGCCCCGAGAAAATAAGCAGCCCGGAAATTGTCGTTCCCCACAAGCGCGCGAATTGATTCTGCGTTGGCGCCCGCCTGACCGTAACCGATGGTAGCCGCGGGAGGTACCGGACAGGGCGCCGCGGCGATGCCCGCTTCCATCTGGCCTTTGAACGCAGCATTCGAACCCGCTCTGGACCGAATGGTTTCGTACAGCTGCACTCCTAATACCTCAGTAAAGCCTTCAACAACGATCTGGCCGAACCGGATGCTGCTCGCACTAACTGGAAACGTCGGATGCACCATCGCATGGACCAACTCGTGAGTTAACGTTTTAATCGTTTGCCATCGCGCCGCGCATTCTGTCGTCGTGCTGAGATTGAACTCGGTGGAAATGCCAACCTCTGGACCGCCGGGAGGGTGTGCCGTTTGTCCAGTGTGTTGGATCAGCCGGTTTACTAACGGCTGAATAACCGGATCGGCTTCCATGGGAGTTACGATGGCGAGTAATGCTGCCTGGTCGGCAGGACGGCTTGAATCATAATTACAATTGTCGAAGATGGCGCCGCCAAGCTGACTCTTCCGGCCCACAATTTCAGCTCTATTGAGCAGATAACTAATGCGATCGTCGACCGTGGGAACCATCGGAACGGTGGAGGTTATGTGTGCCGAGTACACCCAGCCTCTGGAATATGCATTCGCCACAGCTGTGTCTCCATATGGCGCAAAGAACGCACGTGCTTCGACCTGAATCTGGTCTCCGATACTTTGAATACCTCCTATCGGGTCAGTCCCGACCGAAGGCCAACTGGCAGGATCACGAGCTTGCAAGAGCGCAATCAAGGCTGGAGGTATGTCAGCGTTAAGTCGCACTGCGTCCAGGGCTCCTCCGGGCGGGGCGCTCGGGCCGGGAGGCGGATTAACCAGCGTGGATATGCTTGTAAGCGTAGCCCCTGTTGGAGCAGTTAACCGGGCAGACAGCGCTATCTCGAACCAGCCACTGACGCGCAAGACCTCATTCGGAAAATTAGGGAGAGGTCCCGACAGTGGCTGCGCCGCGGCGGATGGCGCGTGAGCGATTAGGCGCTGCACGCCCTGAACCCTATTGAAACCGCTGTGCGCCGCTGCTGTGTTGTCGACTAATATGTCCAAACCGAATAAAACCCATCTCTTTTGATCCTGAGTCAGTGCCGCCAAGGCGGCGTGAATGATGGCGGCGGGGCTCCCGGTCCAGCTGGCGAAGCGCCCTTCGATTTCGGTCTCATAATCGCTCGTCGGAACACGGATGATGTTTCCGTAATCAATCTGGATCGTCAGTGCTCCCACATTGTAAACGGCCCGAGCCAGTCGGGGCGCACCAAACGATCTCGCGGGTGTCACTCCCAGCGGCGGGACCACGATTCCAGGTACCTGATCAATCTGATGAAATGCTAAAAATCCGTTAGACTCGTTCGCCGTTACTCCGCTCTTGGGGAGGAAGAAGGAATTTCCTGCCGTTGGCACGTCCCTAAGGTTTCCGACAACGGTTTGAGATATTCTTTCGGCTTCCTGCTCCAGCGGGTCGCTCGGCGAGCTTATTTTTAACTGCGATGCTGATTGACTGGCTACTCCACTTTGTTGGATGGCATGAGTTAGTTCATGGGCCAATAACGTTTGTCCCTCGGTTGTGGCTGGCGAGTATTGGCGGGTGGCAAATACCACATGGTTTCCCAACGTGAATGCTTGAGCATCAAGCGCGCGTGCAGACTCAGAAGCTTTTTCGTCATTGTGTATCCGGATCCTAGTGAAGTCGTGACCGAATCGCGGTTCCATGAAAGCACGAGTCCGCGAATCGAGTGGCTGACCAGGAGAGCGCAGGACTTCGTGAACAATGGGAGGAACCTCAGCAGGTTGAGAGTTGAAGGTTGAGGGTTGAGAGGTGAAACGTTGCAGCCGCTTTTGGCGACACGCTTCGCATTCTCCTGTCGGCCCAGGCGTGCCTCCGCAGGCGCATTTGCGTTGCAGTAGTCCGCCTCGCGCCGACGTTGAGGGTGGCGGTGTGGCTTTTGTTTGAGCGCGCAATGTTGTTTCCATTATCTCAATACTTGTAAGCCCCAGAGCCGGCGGCCGGCGTTGTTGACCGAGCTGTCGGTCCACTTGGGACAACTGCTCCGCTCTTGCTGTCGATCACCCTAAGCTCTCCAGCATCGAGTTTAGTTTGGCAGCAGCCGTCGCAATTCTTGCCTCCACATGCCCGGCCTTTGGCGTTGTTCTGAATGTCCATGCTGTTCTCATTGGCTGGCCCGCCGCCATATTTTTCGTGGTTACTTGCAACCTCTTCGGCTTGATCAGCACCGATCTCGGCTGTCATTGTGCAGTTCCAGTAACAGTGCCTCCAGGCATCGGCCGCTCCGTTATGCAATCCAGGCAATCCGGTTTTTTGCGCCTTCGACAACGCGGCTTCTGCAAGCTGCTTCGCTTTATACGAGTCCCACGGACCGACACCCCAAAAATCGGCCCATTTCTCGCCCTTCGCCAGCGTAAGCTGACTTCGGCCAATGGCAGGAAATGCCGGGTCTGTTTTCGTCGCAGTAGCGACGTAAGCCGCTGCCTTGTTCGCCACGATCTCACCCGATTCGCCGGCCGTAGGCATGTTGATCCCTCTGCTTGTCGCCGCGTTCTCCTGCTGGATAACGTGAGTAAGTTCGTGAGCCAGCAAATAGTCCCCATGTGGCGTTCCGGGCGTGTATTGGCCAGTTCCAAAAACTACGTCCGACCCCACCGTGTACGCCAAGCTTTCCACGGCTCTAGCCGATTCCGCTGCCATAATATCGTTGTGCACTCGAACTGCGCTGAAATCATGGCCGAAGCGCGGTTCCATGAAAGTACGTGTGTCCGCATCGAGCGGCTGGCCGGGCGAGCGCAAGACCTCGTGAACGATGGGCGGTACCTCAGAATCGTTCCGAGTTCCGAGTCCCGAGTTCTGCGTTTTGCGTTGCAACCTTTTCTTGCGGCAGGCGTCGCACTCGCCCGTCGGACCAGGCGTGCCGCCACAGGCGCATTTGCGCTGAAGAAAGCCGCTTCTCGCAGGCGTGGGATATGACGCGTTCCTTGGAGGTTTCGCCTTAATAGGGAGCAGACGGTTCATTTGTCCAATCCTCCAGGCACCTCCCCTGACTGCAAAGTGCGCGTGAGCATGTCGGAGTTGCATGTCAGCATAATGACGCGCCGCACCGCCGAACTCTTAGCGTAGCGCAACACGATGGCGGCTTTGTGCAAGCGCGGGGAGTTAGGGAATGTCAACATCAGAACACCTTCATATTTGATTGCTCAGATCTTTAAGATCTCTCCATTCTCCGAGAACCCACAGGGCCACGGTAGTGCCTTGGGACAGCGTTCGCGGACTTGGTCCTCTACGAAGTTGAACTGCTTTTGCAGACTCTGACAGCATTCCTCGCTTGTTTTGCTAGAGCGGGTCGCGCACTGATCCCTGAGCAGGTTTTGAAGACAACGGTCCTCTGTATTGTACGCGTTACATTCAGTCCAGTCGTCTATGTGGTTCCAATACTCGATCCATTTCTCCCGGCATTTATTACGTCCGTCCACCGTGGAAGCATTTTGAATACAACGCCCGTATCGCTCACAACACAGAGTCATGTCTTCTACATGTTGGTCTTCGTGCTGCTCGACACAGTTGCCTGCACAGTGCTCTTCGAACACACTCTTTTCGACAATGCCTCTCTCAGTATTACACGCCGCAACACCCAGAGGCCTCCTGTAGAGTAACTGTTCATCTTCTGAGGAAGACTCTTCCATTGCGCACCTGTATTTCAGTTTCGTGTCGAGCTGAGAAATTCGGTGCTCAGCACTTTTCTGACGGAACCGCCCGTGGTGGAAGCTTTCCTGCGTGGAATGAATTCCCATCTTGCTGAAGTCGTGGCCGAAGCGCGGCTCCATGAAGGCACGTGTGCCCGGGTCCAGGGGCTGACCGGAGGAGCGCAGCACTTCGTGGACGATAGGATGCACATCCGAACGTTGAGAGTTGAAGGTTGGGAGTTGAGTGGATGTATCGAAATTCCGGGGTTTTCGCTGCAGTCGTTTCTTGCGACACTCTTCACACTCGCCTGTCGGGCCAGGCGTGCCGCCGCAGGCGCACTTGCGTTGGAGCAGGCCGCCACGCGCCGACATCATAGCCGGCGGCGATCGTTTCGGCTTTGTCGTCCGTTCAATCATCTGGCCTTTGATTTCATGTGCTCAAGGACTTCCAGCAGCTGCGGCTTGGCGTAAGCCCAGTTGTGACACTTGAAACTGCGCAGGTCGCGAATCGGGGTCGTGCATTTGAAACAAAACAAATCAGCGATCGCGCGGGGCGCTTCGGTGTTTACGAATTTCTTGTCGCCTAAGATGACTCGCACCAGGAGTTCTTTCCCGTGCACCTGCGCCAGGGCCGAGGAGATAATGTCCAGCCAGTTCGTTTCGCGTGCGCACTTGGGACAATGCCGCGTGTCGCCGCTTACCCACAGTGGTGCGCCGATTGTCTTCGGCGGCATGCCTAACAGACGCTCGATCGCCCGCACGTCTTGATCGCTCGTTATCCACTTTTCCTTCCCCGGCAGTGAATGCGGCGAGTCATACACCTGTCTGAATATTTCCGCATTGACTACGCGCGTTGCGGCCTTGGAGTTTTTGGCCGACTTACTTTTGGCTGGCATGGGTGCTTCCTTGCTTGGTTCTGGATGTTGATGACCGTTCCTGACCTATTCCGCCGTAAATGACCTGGGCAATTTGCTGACCGAGTTGTGCCGGCTTACTTGCCTCCAATTGAACAGCTCTAACAGGCACGCTCGGCCACGCGCCGCTTGATTGGAGACTTGAGTCCAACCCACCCGTTGCCAGCAGTCGAGCCAGCTCCGTTTCCACGGCCGCCCCGATGAGCGGACCTTGCGCGTGGCTCTCTGGCACGCCGTCCAGAATGAGACGTTCGATGTGGACGTTGATGTTCATACCAACACGGGGTCGGCGGTCTTGGCCGTTGGTGCTGAGGCCGCGGACACGGGTTCTGCCCAGCGGAAGTTGGCTTCGTTAATGGGGCGGTCGAGTTTGATGAATTCCGCGCGGGCGGCTTCGAGGACGAGTGGCATTGTTATCCTGGTGTCCAGGTCTGCAGCCATGAAGCAGGCGTTCAACGCGACGTTGTGGATGTGGCCCCCCGTTAGGTTCAGTCGCGCGAGACGCTCGTAATCCAATCTGTCCACCGGCGGCACAGGCAGGCTGCGCGCAATGTCGTCCTGCAAAAAGACCTTATTCCAGAGTCGCAATCGATCGGCGACGCCCGGGAATGGGAAGTTTACGACGAATCGCAGCCGCCTGAGAAAAGCGGTGTCCAGGACGTTCTTCATGTTCGTCGTAAGAATCGCCAGGCCGCGATATGCTTCCATACGTTGGAGCAAGTAACTGATTTCGACGTTGGCGTAGCGGTCATGGCTGTCCTTTACTTCGCTGCGCTTGCCGAATAACGCGTCAGCTTCATCGAAGAGCAGGACCGCGCCGCCATCTTCCGCTGCATCGAAGACGCGGCGCAGATTTTTTTCCGTCTCCCCAATGTATTTGTTCACCACCGCAGAGAGATCGATCCGGTAAAGATTCAGGCGGAGTCCATTGGCGATAACTTCGGCTGCCATCGTCTTGCCACAGCCGCTATCTCCCGCAAATAAAGCGTTAATGCCGAAACCCCGGTTCATCTTCCGCGCGAAGCCCCAGTCCTCATACACCTTGTTGCGCTGACCAACCTGCGCGGCGATCTCGCGCAGCAGCTTCATTTCCCCTTTAGGCAAGACAAGATCGTCCCATGTCGCTTTCGGCTCCAACCGTTGCGCAAGCGCATCCAGTCGCGGGCGTTCGCTGGCACGGCAGATGTCCCAGGCTTTCTCGGGAACCGACTGTGGCGCGCTTTCGGCCTCCCCTTTGGCGAGCTGTGCCAGTGCCCGGAGGTTAGGCAGATTGAAATTAAATTGGGCGGCGAGCAGAGCCGGGCTATCTGCCGCATCGGCGCCCAGTTCCTCCGTCCACGCGGATTGTTGTTCAGCCGGGGTGGGCTTTGCGGCATCCAAAGCGATATGATTACGTCCCAGTCGTGGCATGGCTTCGCGCACGTCGATGAAACAAAGGCCATCGTTGCGTGCGACGAAACGGGTCAGCGTGCCAGACCGTCCTGCAGCAGCGGCGTCCAGTTCTTCTGCGTCCAGATACAACGCGAGTGGCAGCAGCCGGATTTCGCGTTGCCAGAGCCGGGCGAACGTTTCCAAGTCGGCGGGAGCTGCAGGCAAAATTTCGACGGGCAGGCGATACAGAGTGCGATTCAATTTCGCGGCAGCTTGGTGCGCGACGAGTTGCTTGCTGATCGGGTCAGGCCCCAGCAGTTGCACGATCGGCAACGGACCGGTCGCCCCCGCTCGCTGCCAGTGGCGCAAGATCGTCTCCACGATCGCGCGCTGCGACGGCGCGAGTTCTGCCGATGCTGGGTCAACGTCGATCGGCGCGAGGAAGGCCGAGACTCTGTCATCGAGGTAATTCAGGCCTTTGAGGTAATTCACGATCCGTTCGTCAGCCCGCAGTGCGCTGGTGGTCAAAGGTTGGGCGGCAGGTTGATTTATCTCGATCAGGCGCCAGTAACGCAGCGGGCCCTCGGGCGAGAGCACGTTCCACGACGGCTCGTCGAACAACGCGAGCGCGAGCGCGAAGGTTGGGAACGGTTTGTTCGGATCGTCGTGTGCGCGGGCGCACAAGCCGGCGATGCGCGTGTCTAATTCCATCGCCGCGCAAAGCATCAGGACCCCTTGCTCGAATGCCGAAAGGCCCAGTCGTTCGCTCAACATCGCGAGTGCGGAGGATGGTTCGGCGGTTGTTTTTGATTCCGCGGTCGCTTGCGCGTCCTGCGCTTCGCCTACCAGAGGAAGCGCAAGCCGCGCAGGCTGTCCGCCTTTCAATCGTTGAAAGAAGGACCGCTTGCTCCCCTTTTCGGGAGGCGTTGGCGCTGGAGTCGGCTGATGAGTGACCGGTGAGGGAGTTGGCTGTTTCTTTCCAGTCTGCTGTTGAATGTAACGCTCCAGGCGCTGCCGCACCTCCGCGATCGCAGCACCGAGCTGTCGCGCGTTGCTTTCCTGCCACTTTTCCGCCTCACTCATGCGATTGTCACCTTTTGGCTGGCGTCGAACGTCGGCGGCGTCACTGTTCTGTCTACCATGGGAAGATCGACTCCATCAACGCGGAGGCGAACGAGGTACTCGCCCAGTTCCGCCGCAGAAACCGGGAATAGGAACGTCAACTTATCAGAGCTGGTCGGTGGTTGAGCAGGAATCGCCGGTGGCGGAGGAGGTGCCTCTGGCGCAATCTGTCGGGCCGTTCCGAGCAAGAGAACCACCTGCTGATCAAAGCGCATGTGCGTGGGGTCGACCACGGCCAGTTTCACCTGAGGCTGGCAGGTCACCGCGAGCGTCACCTTGCCGCCAGCATCGCGTGGAATCGGATTGGCTGGCTCGATTTTCTGGATGCGTGGCGCCAGGGAGAGAGGAAGTTCGTTGGAGCTCCACGTTTGTGACGTTCCGTTTAGGGTTCGGTTAACAACGACCGCGACGGTGTAGAAGCCGGCTACCCAGGTGGTCTGAGCGGCAACATCGTTAGGTAGAGTGACTTTGATGCCATCCTGGATCACCTGCACCGCGGCGGGCGGCAGCAAAATGGCGGGAGTATCGGCCCGCGAGTTGATTAACGTGAATCGCACCGCTGATAGGTTATTGAGGTTTTGCCCGGCAATCGTTAACTCGTCGCCCAGGAAGGCGCTGCTCTGCCGATTAGGCGGCAGCACCGACGTTATAACAGGCAAGCTGTTCCCAGCTACCGCCGAAGGTCCGCTATCGTCCTTGCCGCGCGTCAACACCGGCAATGGCGCCTGCGAGGGTCGGGAGCTTTCGATCAGGACAACTTCTACCCGATACGCCGACGAAATTCGGTATTGGGTCTGAAAGGCAGTCCAGAGTTTCGAGATTTCCTCGATCGACAATGGCTGGGGTGAGATGCGGACATGCTCCACCTGTTCGTACAGGTCATTTCCCCCAAGCGCAGCCCTGATGGCGGAGTGGTCGAGGACCGCGTTGTCATGAAAGATGCGCATGGCCTGCCCGAGGAGGATGTGCGCGGCAGTTTCATCATCGTTGTGGCCGTACGCACTGAGCAAATAATGGAGCGTCAACGCCACCGGCGGCTGCGCTATTTCCCCGGGGCGGGCCTTGCGCGGCATGTCCATGTTGCAAAACGCGGCGTTGGGAGCTGTCTGGTAGAGATAGATATTGACCTGATTAGCGGTCTCGGCGGACGGGCGCGCCTTGTCGGGTGTTTTGGTCGTGACCGAGACGCTGCCCAAGCCTAATGAGCTCGGGATATCCGCTGGCAGGTTCGCCGTGAGTCCGCCGCTCGCGCTGTCCAGCATACTTCTGAGAGTGGAGGTGACTGCTGCTATTGCCAGTGAGTTGCTCATCATCGACCTCCTGCAGCGCGCTGGCGCAGATATTCGTCTAAGCTCATCCTTGGCACGGGGGCGGTCTGCGGCCGCGCCTGGACCTGCGGCGGCACAATGGCCCGCACCTCCACGCGGCCGATGGTCACATGAATGGACTGTGCTTCGGTCGTAATTTGCTTGTTAGGACTTGGCAAGACACGTGGCAAGGCGATGATCGACGCGGGGACAATCGGCGCGGTCGGCGTAGCGAATGCTGGTTGTAACCGGCCTGTTCGGGCTTCATTCCCCGGAGCAGGTTCGTCGTGCATGTGAGGTTCGCGAACGATCGTCTTAGTAATTTCTTTCTCGATGACGGCGGGGGGCGCGTCCGAGCGTTTTCCCACCGGCTTCACCGGAGCGGACAAACTCGCGACGGGCGCGGCTGGCAGCGATTCAGGCTGCTCGGTACGGATGTGCTTAGCGTGCGTCGACGCTAGCGGGGCGGCGCCGATCTCGCGCATGGAATGCTCAGGGTCGCCCAGCGCGACCGACGGCGGCTCCGGTCGAGTCGCCCCGACCAAATGCACGGGCGCGCTTTCGTCAAGTCTGTCATTGGCGTTACGCGGTTTTGAACCGGGGACTTCGTCGGCAGTAAGCGGTGCGACTCCCACGAGTTTTCGTGTCACCGCGCTTGGAAGCGTTTCGGCCGGGGTACTCGGCGACGGTTGGGCATGTGAAAGCTGTTTTACCGCAATCGGGTCGCCTGCGACACGGCCTTGCGTTTTTTCCGAAGGAGCGCCGTTATCATCAACGACCGGTCGCACTCGGGGTGGCTCGGTGCGGGTTACGGCGGGGCCCTGCGGTAAGAGCGGCTCAATGGCCATTACACCCTGCTCTACCTTGCCACGCCAGAGCGACTGCAATTGCCCAAGCCGCTCCGCTGTTCGGTTTTCCACCTCGAGCTTGACTATTGGTAGCTCCGGCGTAGCGCTGCCACGAAAGATCGCTCCGCCGTTTACGGGCGGCTCGAAAATCGAGTGCACCATGGGACGCACCGCGTCAGTCGCGGAGAGGGAACGCTTTACGAGATTGCCGAGGAAATCGCTCATGGCTCGATCATCTCCAGGTACGCTTGACGTCGATACGGAGTGAGCGCGAGAACATCGGCCTCGCTCCAGCCGTACGCTGACGCAAGCGCATGCACTTCACGTAGGATGCGGCTGGCCCACGCGTGAATTTCCGTCCAAAAATACGAAACGATATCCAGTGGTGTCTGCCACGCGTGATGGCACTGCGGACAAGCCAACGCGACCTGCACATCGGCCTGCGGGTCGGCCTCGGCCATGCCTTGCGCGATTGCCGCCCCCACGTCAGCCGGCAATTCAGCGGTCGCAATCTCCTTGTCCGCGCACTGAGCCGTGAGCACACAGCGTTGCAGCAATTGTTGCCTGACCGTCTCGCCATCCATTGCGGGATCAAGAGTTGCCAGGTCGAGACTATTGGGCAGACGGAATTGCACTATGTAATCCGTGTGCGCAACCTCAAGAATTTGGTCCAGATCTTCCCAAGGTGGGGAACGTATATCCGCTGCGTTGACCAAAAGCTCCAAGTGCGCTGCGCAAGCCGGACATGTCGCGATGCTCGCGAGCTGTGATCCAAAAGTTTGTTCCCGTAACGCCAGCAAAAGCATATCGCGCTGGCCGACGCTGAATTGCGCGAGTCGCTCGATCGGCGTCTCCGCGCAGCCCATGGCCAGGAGCGTGAGCGCGCGTTGCGCCAGCGACTGGCTGAGGCCGCGCTCCCACGCGGTCAAAAGGTCCGCCGCTGATAACGCGCGCATGGCGGATGGCTATGCTGGCTCGGTGAAGGTCGGCTCGGTCGGTTCGGGCACTTCGTAATCGCGCTCCCAGCCTTCGTTCTCCAGTTTGATGTGCTGGATAGCTACCGCGTTGGCATTGGCATCAAGGTCCGAAAGGGACTGAAACTCTGAAACCCAGCAGCGATAAACCGTATATGCGATCACCTTCTGCCCCGCCTCGTTATAGACCTCTATGATGATGTCCTTGCGGAAGTCCTTGAGCGAGACCTCCTGGCCAAGTGCGTTGCCATAGTTCCAAACTTTGTTGGCCCACTGCTCAAAATCCTTGTCGTGGGTCACGCCCCGGTCGAGTGTGATTGCGTCGTATTCTGTGCGGCCTGGAGATTTGCGGCTACTGCTGGGGTCGCCGCCCTCGCGGTGCTTCACGACCTCGGTCGTGCGTTTGAGACCACTTACCTTGCTGATCCCTGCCACTGGGGTCGTGCTACCGACGAAGAAGACTCGAAACTTGAAGTTCTTATACGGATCGAAACGTGTGGTATTGACGGTGAATTGAGCCATGGAATTTTCCTCGGTTTAGGTTTCAATTTGTCCGGCCATTTGCTGGAGCTTGATAATGACGAACTCGGCCGGCTTCAGCGGCGCAAAGCCAACGATGATATTGACGATCCCGAGATTAATGTCGTTCTGGGTCGTGCTTTCTTTGTCGCATTTGACGAAGTAGGCATCCTTGGGCGTCTGGCCTTGAAACGCACCCTGGCGGAAGAGGGTGTGCATAAACGCACCCACGTTGAGGCGAATCTGTGCCCAAAGAGGTTCGTCGTTGGGTTCGAACACAACCCACTGCGTGCCGCGATAGAGGCTTTCTTCGATGAACAGTGCCGTGCGGCGGACCGGGACGTATTTCCACTCGGAGGCGAGGCGATCGTCGCCTTGGAGGGTACGCGCGCCCCAAACGATACGGCCAGCCGGAACCATGGTGCGCAAACAATTAACGCCGAGCGGATTCAGCTCACCGTTTTCGGGATCAGTCAAATCCACGCTCAGAGCGGGGACGTTGTTCAAGACGGCGTCCAACCCGGCGGGTGCTTTCCACACTCCGCGTTGCGTATCAGTGCGAGCAAAAATACCGGCGACTGCACCACAGGGAGCGAAGTATTCAAACTGATTGTCCCGCAAAATATTGCGCTGCCTGAGACGTGGAAAATAGAGGGCTCCATTCTTGCTGGTTGTTCCCACACCCGCTGTGATTCCGGCCTTCGCGTCATCCTTTGTGGTCCAATCAGCAGGCGAATCAACGAGCAACATGGCTCGGCGTTTCTCGCAATAAGCTGCGGCCGCCGAAGTGAGATCCTGATCGATATTCCCGGTCGCGAGATAAGGAGGGATGCAGAGAATGTTGAAGAGGTCGGCTTGCTCAAAAGCGTAGAGACCCTTCTTGTCTTGTTCGGCATTATTCGGTGCGAAGTCGTCTGCCAGAGTCAGTGCATCTCCGTCCGAAGCAGCGACCGCATCTTGTTTAGTTTTCAGGGTCGCTTTAGCTGCAGTTACAGCTTGGGTAAGGGTGTCGATCTCGTTTTGGGGCTTGCCGGCCGCAATCGCGTCGTCGAGTGCCTTTTGTTTAATCGCCACGTCCGCTTCGGCCGAGGTGATGTCATCCTTAGCTTCGGAAATGGCAGGCGGGTTTGCAGGATCCAGCGTGCCATCCCAACGAACGAGCGTCGATTGGGCCTGCAGGACTTTGTCGATTCTTCGGGGACTTTCTTTGACGGAAACATTACGGAAAACCTCGCTGCGTCCGCCCGGCTTTCCTTCAGAGACGGTCAGGTTAAAGAGATCAGCTTTTGCGAGTCCCATGCTCAGCGCCACTGCCTCGGAAACATCTGTGTCGACCGCGCCGCGCAAGTACTCTCCCCAGGAACCTTCATATGCAGCTTCAAGCTTGACTCCACCAAATGCTAGCTTGGCCTTGCCGGGCTTGGCGTTGTTTCCCGCCTCAGCGTGATACAGCCGCACGATAACTGCCTGGCTGCCGCCGTTCAGGTAAAAGTCGCGAACGGCGTATCCCAGCGTGCTTTCAACCCACAGCCCGCCGAAGATTCGCTCAAAATCTCCGTAGCTGTTGATCGTCGTGGCTTTGTTCACTGGGCCACGCATCGCGCGTCCAACAAAAGCGGTGATAGAGGTCGCGACGCCGGTGATGGTGCGCACGCCACTGGGGATTTCTTCAATATAGACACCGGGATAGGTCAACGTGGCAGGCATGATGGTCCTTTCTTATGAGTTAGATGGTCTTACGGGGTTGGGGCGGTTGCTGAAGCGTCGCGAGATATTGCGGGGAGACGTGGTAAAATACTTTGCCGTCCGCAGATCGCTTTTGTTCGAGAAAACCTTGTTCGACGAGTTGCGAGACGGTCTTCGCAATTTTCGGCGTCCAGTTGCGAATGCAGGCGTCGAGTACCCACCACTGAAGGATGTCTTCGATCGTGCCCTGCGCACCCGGCCGCTTGGCCAGATAATCGAGAATTTCTGGCGCTGGAGATGGAAGCGAAGGGTCGATAAGCACGCATTAGGGACGTCAGTCGTCCTTTCCTAGCAATCGACGTACCTAAAAATTTCGGCTTCCGTGTACGAACCCGAATTAATGTGCCTCCGGCGGCTCGCGCGAGTTTCAATTTCTCCTCTGAAAATGGACCGGTCCGAAAGGGTCCCCGTCCGGGCCCGACCGTGAATCGGCATTGAATTCGAGAATCCCAGAGAGGACAATTTTGTCCTACCATCTTCGCAAATATTTTCGGCCGAGGTACGCTTACTCTTCGGGCAGCAGCAATGACAAATTTGTCCACGCACCAGCGTTCGTTTGCCCGACGAAAGGCGTGGTAGCTGGAAGACGTAGCCGATGCTCTTACTCTGTGGGCGCGAGCCTCAATCGCGGCGGGCGCGGGTGAGCAGGCCGTGCTTACGCAAGAGTTGCCAAAACGCCCGGCGATTTTTCTTCGCCGCGGATGCAGCGCGAGTGATGTTTCCATCGTGCGCACGCAAAACCGTCGCAAGAAAGTCATGCTCAAATCGCTGAACCGCACGGGACTTCATCGCTTGGAACGACTGCTCTTCCGCAGCAAAGCTGTCGGGAAGGTCAAGATCCGAGGGCTCTATCGAGTCGTGATCCGAAAAAACGATGGCGCGCGTGAGCACGTTCTGGAGTTCGCGTACATTACCCGGCCACGAATGACTCAGCAGGCGATTAAGAGCAGCGAGCGAGAGATTTTTTGGTTGCGTCTCGGCGAGCGCGGCCTGCTTCTCCAGGAAGTCGTGGGTGAGCAAGAGGATATCGCCGCGACGTTCGCGCAACGGTGGAAGCATGAGTGTGAGTACGCTTAGTCGGTAGAACAAATCCTCACGGAATTTTCCCAAGGATAGAATCTGGTTGAAATCGGCGTTCGCTGCCGCAACCACCCGAATGTTTGCGTGAACGATCTGCTGCGAGCCCACGGAACGGTATTCTCCGTCCTGTAAGAAACGGAGCAGCTTCACTTGCGCTTGGGATGTAAAGCAGTCGATCTCATCCAAAAACAAAGTACCGCCCTCGGCCTCGCGTATCAGCCCGGCTCGGTCAGATATCGCACCAGTAAATGCTCCCCGTTTATGACCAAAGATCTCGCTCTCCACGAGGTTTTCTGGAAGCGCACCGCAATTAACCGGGACGAATGGCCGGTCTGCTCGCGGACTTAGATAATGAATCGCGCGCGCGAAGAGTTCCTTGCCGGTACCGGATTCGCCGGAGATCAGTACCGTCGCGTCACACTGTGCGAATCGCGGTACGCACCGGACTTTCTCGAGAAACGCAGGGCTCTCGCCAATGATCTGTTTGAGCCCAATATCCTCCTTGAGCTTTTGCACAAGCGCATCGCCGCGGCACGCAACTAGCGCCTGGCGCTTAAGTCGTGGTAACAATTCGGAACGTCGCAACGGGGGCAGCAGGAAATCTGAGGCGCCCATCTCGAGCACTGGGAAAACATCGAACGAATCCGGATGCGTCGTAGTCACGAGCACCGGGCGGTGCGGGAAAGTCCCCTGAAGCGACGCAAAAAAAAGTTCCAGTTTCGTTGCTTCAAAAGAATCGAGAGTGGCCACGACGACGTCGGGATTGCCAAAGCCGGCCGCATGCGGCTTGAGGCTGGATTCGGCGCAATATTCGAGCCGCGCGAACGTGAAGCCCTCCGCTTCCACAAGCAATCTCTCGAGCGAGTCGGCCAGAACAGTCGTCTCGGGTTGGGAGACGATCGCCACTCGAATCGCTGGACTAGCCATTCGACCCGCTAGATTCTCTTTCGTCAGATTTGAGAGTTGCGGGGACTCCATACGCGTCGATATCGGAAGAATTGTTGACTACAATCCAGTTCCCCGAAGAGCCGAGAACAGACACTGCTGCAAGACGCTTTACAGTAAGCGACTCACATCGGCTGGCTCTCAGTTCCAGTTGGACCTGGAGATCGCGTTAAGCGGCGGTTCCAGCGAAGGTCCAGCGCCCTCGGGCTTTTCAGCTCGGCCGAAGATGCGTTGAAACGTCGGGTGACGTAATCAGGAAAATCCCTAAAAAAATCGTTGCACCTTGTCAAGATTTAATATTTTGCCCGGCCTCGGGTGCTCGGCGCCGCCATCCTGGGCTTTTTGCCGGCGCGGATCGCGATCGGCGAAATTTACGCCGGGCAGCGATTCCCGCAATCCTCACACACGTGGCGATTCTGACGCTTTACGATTGCTCAGCTTTCATGAAGCTGATGTCACCGCTGCGTTCGATGCGCGCGAATTTGATTTGCGAGAGGTCCTCGGTTTTGGCTTCGAGTCGCATGTCTTCCTCGAGATCGTGCTGGGAAATCTGGTTCCAGCGCATTGTTTTGTGCTGGATCCTGCCGTTCACGACAAGCACCGCCGGCTTTCCTTTAACAAGGATTCCAAAGCTGTGTGAGTAGTAAGCCGCCAGCCCGAAGAGCCGGTGCAGCAATACCAGAACGAATCCGCCACCGAGCGTTGCAAAGAACGGTCCAGAACCGTTAATTGCGCGTGCCAGCATTGAACCAAGGATAACAATCAGAACGGCGTCGAAGGCCGTCTTCTCCGCAAGAGAACGCTTGCTGGTAAGTCGCACAATGACAATCGTCACGACGAAGACAAGTATCCCGCGGATTGAAACCTGCAGGAATGTCAGCTGTTTTGGCTCGATGCCGATGCCAAGTAACGTTTGAAGTAATTGTGAAAACGTGTTCATAGCTCAACCTTCCATTACCGGAGAAAACTTCCAGACGCGCTCATATCAAGGCAGGCAAGCAGACTTAAATCCAACTGGCGCGCGAAACGCGTTCTTATGATGAACCTAGACGGAGGTCATCGATGGCAAGAGGAAGCAAAGAGAAATACACATCCAAGCAGAAAAGGAAGGCATCGAAGATTGAGAGAGGTTACAAAAAGCGTGGCGTCAGCAGTAAGGAAGCCGAGCGCCGGGCGTGGGCGACGGTAAACAAGTCAGATAAAGGTGGAAGAAAAAAAGGCGGCGGAGGCCGCGGGAAAAAACGCAGCACATCAAGTTCTCGTAAAGGCGGAAGAAAAGGCGGCCGGAAATAAGGCTCGCAGGCGCCCTACAACGCGAACATTGCGCCAACAGCCCATGGAAGTGCTGGCTAAGCGAACTTAACCCGATCTTTATTTTGATCGGGTCCGTTTCTTTTGGGCAGCTTTGGCCGCTTGTTTGCCGAGAGCCGTGCGTGTCTTTTTCGGCAGATGCGCAATCGTTCTCTTTCGTCGTGCAGCTGTAGCCGCTTTTTTGATGTTCCGCTTCGCAGCGGCTCGTTGCTTTTGAGTTGTCATATGTCTTAAGGAAACCTTGAGCTGGGGGTTAGCCATTTACTATGGTGCCGCCGTTTGGATGGAACACCTGGCCTGTCATGTAAGAAGAATCGTCGGATGCGAGAAACACGTAGCTGGGAGCGACTTCTTCAGGCTGCCCCGCGCGACCTAGTGGAACGTCAGAGCCAAATGTCTCGACCGCTTCCGGTGGAAAGGTCGATGGAATCAACGGCGTCCAGATCGGTCCCGGCGCGACACCATTCACGCGAATGCACTTCTCAGCCAGCGCCTGCGAGAGCGAGCGTGTAAACGCTACGATGGCACCTTTAGTCGAAGAGTAGTCGAGCAAATGGTCACTCCCTTTGTACGCCGTGACTGAAGTCGTGTTGATGATTGCAGCGCCTTTCTTCAAATGTTTCATAGCTGCTTTCACCATGAAAAACATCGAGAAGATGTTTGTCCGAAAGGTTCGTTCCAATTGCTTCTCACTGATTTTCTCAATTGAATCCTGCGGATGTTGTTCGGCCGCATTGTTGATGAGAATGTCGAGCTTCCCGAACTCCTTGACCGTTCGTTTCACCGCTCTTCGGCAAAAGTCTTCCTCTCCGACGTCGCCTTCAATCAACAGACATTTCTTTCCTTGTTCCTCCACCAAACGCCTGGTTTCGTCAGCGTCCTTTTCTTCTTCGAGATAAACGACTGCTACATCAGCGCCTTCTTTTGCAAAGGCGATCGCGACTGCGCGACCAATCCCACTGTCGCCCCCGGTAATGAGCGCGATCTTGTGTTGCAACTTCCCGCTGCCGCGTTGTTTTTCATCGTCGGCTCGCGGCCGCGGCTTCATTTTATGTTCACGGCCAGGCTGGCGTTGCTGATGCTGCGCCGGCTGAAGCTTCTTTCCTTTGGGCATAAAAGTTCCGTGGGCCGGCGGCCGTCGCTATACAATCAGCGGCGCCTTCGGGTACGCGCTGCTTTCTTTGCGGCAGCGGAGCGCGATCGCGCAGAGCGTTGCCTTGCCACGCGCTTCGAGTGGCGCGACAAGGCCGACCGTGAGGCTGATCGACGGCTCTCGCGTTTGAGGGCGCGTTTGGTTGCGCGTGAGCGTTTGGCTGACGGCTTCTTGCGGCGGGCGGCCCGGTCTTTTGCGAGATCTCGCCGGGCCTGACGTTTCGTTCGTGCTTTGCCGCGCTTCGGAGGCGGCAACTTTACTCCCGCCCGCCGCGCCTTCGACAGGCCAATAGCGATGGCCTGCTCTGGCGAACGCGCGCCGTGTTCGCCTTCTCGAATATGTTCCATTTCTTCCCGTACAAACTCGCCCGCCTGCGTGCCGGGCGATTTGCCCTCTCGCGCATCCTCGCGCGCGCGTTCGATGATGTCCTCTTCTGCCATAACAAAGATGTTTCGCCGCTAACCAGAGGTTTGGACGTGAAGAATCCGCCCGACGCCTTCACCATCGCAAGCATGACAAAAAGGTTGCCATTTCGGGCCAGACCAAATTATTCTCCCGGCCATGCGCACAATCCTTCTCCTGATCCTGCTGCTTCTGCTACTCGGCGCACTGCCAACCTGGCCCTATAGCTCAGGCTGGGGTTACTACCCGAGCGGAGGCTTGGGGCTGATTCTTGTGATCGTGCTGATCTTGTGGCTGTTAGGACGCCTTTAATCACGAAGAGCCGACGCAGTTCAAACCGATCACGTACCTTTGGTGGCGTCACGCAGACTCTTTACGCGGTCGTGCGCCTGTTTCACCTGCGCATACTGACGCGACACAATCTGCTGCACAGGAGCAGATAGACCGTTGTCCAGCGCTTTCTTGTACTGTTCCACCGCAGAATCTTCGCCGCGCTCGCATTCAGCAAGGATCGCGTGGTCATCACCGCGGGTAAGAGCGGATTTCAAGTTGATCCATCCGCGGTGCAATGCGCCCGCCGCGCTGCCGCTGGGTTTGGACTCCCGTTCTTCCAAGCTTTGCGCTTGGCTGCGTAGTTCGCTCACAAAGCGCGCCCGCTGCCGCGAGTATTCGTCAAAGACCGATTTCAATTGCGGGTCTTTGACGCTTTCAGCCGCTTGTTTGAAACCCTCCTGACCGTCTTTCAGCGTTTCGATCAAGTTATCGATAATTTTTTCTTGCTCTTTCATACAAACTTAGTCGCATCCCGCGCGCTGTGCGCGTGTCTCTTTCATCCCTCTGACAATTGTCCTTTCAGCAGAACGAGCCTTTATGCACGGCTAAAGTGCATATGCGCATCGAACAATGGAAGATGAGGAATATTCCTTTTTGGATCGACAGCACACCTATTCGGAGGTTCCCGAAACTACAGAAGAACATTAATGTCGACGTTGTTGTCATCGGAGCCGGTGTTACTGGTATCACAACTGCCTGTCTCCTGAAAAAGGCGGGAGTGACAGTCGCGCTAATCGAGCGCGAGCGTGTGGCCTCAATCGACACCGGCCATACAACCGCTCACCTCACTTATATCACCGACGTCGAGCTGCAGGAATTGGTTCGTAATTTTGGTGAGGATCACGCGCAAGCTGCGTGGGACGCGGGCGCAGCCGCGATCAATGAGATCGAGAGTATTGTGAGCGAGGAGCGGATCGACTGCGAGTTCGGCCGCGTTCCGGCTTATTTGCACGTATGTGCGGAAGGCTTTTCCAAAAGGGAGGTGTCAACACTCAGAAAAGAAGCTGATGTCGCTGCGAAGCTCGGATTCGACGCCGTTTACCTGGAATCGATCCCGTACTTCAATTTGCCAGGCGTGCGTTTTGCCAACCAGGCCAAGTTCCATCCGCGGAAATACCTTCGAGCTTTGGTTGAAAAGATTCCGGGCGACGGTTCACATGTTTTCGAGAAGAGCGCGGCGACTGAGTTCGATGCGAAGAAGTGCCGCGTCAAGGTGAACCGCAACTGGATCAATTTCGATCGCGTGGTAATGGCAACGAACAATCCACTTGTTGGCCTCGCCAGCATCATCAGCGCCACACTTTTCCAGACCAAACTGTCTCTCTATACCAGCTACGCGTTTGGCGCTCGAGTCCCCTCTGACACGGTGCCGGAAGCACTTTTCTGGGATATGCGGGATCCTTACGATTATCTGCGAGTCGATCGACATCGCGGCTTCGATTACATCGTGTACGGTGGTGAAGATCACAAGACCGGACAAAAGAAAGCGACCACAAAGGCTTATGCCCGGTTGCTGGCGCGGCTGAAAAAGATCATTCCGAAGGCGAATATTGATCATCGCTGGTCGGGACAGGTTATTTGTACGCCGGACGGCTTGCCTTACATCGGGGAGAATGCCGAGCACCAGTTTGTAGCTACCGGTTATTGCGGCAACGGCATCACATTCGGAACAGTAGCGGCAACAATGGCGCGCGACTGGGCTTCAGGGCGAAAGAATCCATGGACTGATCTCTTTGCCGTGGACCGGAAAAAAATCAAAGGCGGGACGTGGAATTATATCAGGGAAAACAAGGATTATCCCTACTACATGATCAAAGATCGGATCGCTCGTCCGGAAGCTGATTCCGTTAGCAAGCTAAAACGTGGCCATGGCCTGATTGTTGGTTCGCGCGGGAAAAAAGTTGCTGCGTTCCGTGACCGCAATGGAAAGATCCATCGGCTCTCGCCCGTGTGCACGCACCTTGGCTGTCTTGTCAGGTGGAACTCTGCTGAATCGACATGGGATTGCCCTTGTCACGGCTCATGTTTCAAACCTACCGGTGAAGTGATCGCCGGTCCCGCCGAAGAACCGCTGCCTCCCATTTGAATTCTGCGCATGACATTTACCCAATGAAAGAATTGGACTCATATTTAAACGATCATCTTGCCGGATCCGTGGGCGCGCTGGAGGTTACTGCCCACTGGGAGCATGCCCACAAAGGCGCGCCACTTGGCGGTTTCTTTGGGCAAATCGAAGCGGAGATCAAAGCCGATCAAGATAGATTGCGCGATGTCATGTGCTCTCTCGGCGTGGGAGAAAGCAAGGTGCGGAAAGCAGGCGCATGGGCGGCGGAAAAGGTTGGTCGGGCGCGATTAATGATTGCGGGCGATGAGCCGGATGGTCTGGGATTGGTGCTCACATTAGAAGGCTTAATAATGGGAGTGCACGGCAAAGAACTCTTGTGGCGTGCGTTGGCGACACTGAACCTGCCACAGCTCAAAGACTTTGATTTCGGAGAGCTACAAAACCGCGCGCAACAACAAATGCAGCGAATGGACGCTGAAAGACTGCGCGCAGCGCAGCGCGTGTTTATGAACGCTCCTCGTTAGCGTTGAATGTTTCAAATGGGGCAGCCTGCAACAAAGGCCGGGGAAAAGAAATCGATCGAAGGCGCGCCTGAGGAGCACGTCGCGGCGGCAGAGGAAGCGGGTCTGCGCTACGTCAACGATGACTCCCCTGGGTATGCCCGGAAGCCCAATGGCGACAACTTCGAGTACTCCGATGCTGATGGAAAACCAATTCGCGACGAGCAGCGCCTGCTGCGAATCAAACGTCTGGCTATTCCACCGGCATGGACGGACGTGTGGATTTGTCCCTCGCCAAACGGTCACATTCAGGCCACGGGTCGCGACGCGCGCCGGCGAAAGCAATATCGATATCATGAGCGTTGGCGCGAAGTACGCGACGAAAACAAGTTCGGGCGTGTTGCCGCCTTTGCGACGGCTCTGCCAAAAATTCGCCGTCGAGTGACTCAGGACGTGAAACTGCCTGGTCTGCCAAGAGAAAAAGTTCTGGCCACGGTTGTTCGGTTACTGGAACGAACTTTCATCCGCATCGGCAACGAGGAATATGCGCGTGAGAATAAATCGTTTGGCTTAACCACAATGAAAAACCGGCATGTGAAAGTGAAAGGGACGCAGTTGCGTTTTCGCTTTCGCGGGAAGAGCGGACGCCAGCACGAAGTACAAGTCAGCGACTCACGGATAGCGAAAATTGTTGCAAAGTGCCAGGACCTGCCGGGCCAGGACTTGTTTCAGTACGTTAGCGATGAGGGCGAGGTGCGAGACGTCACATCGCAGGACGTGAATGATTATTTGCGCGAAATAACGAGCGAAGATTTCACGGCAAAAGATTTCCGGACGTGGGCCGGAACGGTACTGGCAGCAGTTGCACTAAACGAGCAAGGGACGTTCGAAACGAAGAAGCAGGCGAAGGCGAATATCAAAACCGCCATTTGCGCCGTGGCAGAGCTTCTCGGCAATACGCCGGCCATTTGCCGAAAATGCTACGTCCATCCGGCAATTCTCGAGGCTTACCAGATTCGAAACCAAATTGCCGGACTGAATGGTGCCGGCGCAAGAAGTGGCAATGTCGATCTGCCAAGAGCCGAGCGCGCCGTTCTGAAATTTCTCAGCACGCGACAGTGAGTAGGATGGAACCCAATCCTCAAGCGTTACCAACTCATGAGCTCGATTAGCCCGCGCGCGTCGACGTTCCCAGTGCTTAACGCTGCAAGAGCGCGAGCGATTTGCCTTCGCGATGCTCGACCTGATCCATCGTGCACTGGCGCGGGTCTTTATCCGAACGCCAGCGCAAAATTTTTGTGCCATGTCGGAACCGGCCACCGGTAAAATGATCGTAGGCAACTTCCACGACAACCTTCGGAGCCACTGCCTCCCATTCGCCGGTGCGATCGGTGCTCCAACGGCTCGGGCCGCCAGGCGCGTTGCCAGTGAATCCTGGTGGTTTTCTTAGCGCTTCGAATTTTTTCGTCAGCTCGCGGCGTTGTTCTCTCGTGAAAGCGGACGTGAATCCGACGTGATGAAGTAACCCGTCGTCTCCAT
>DATBDI010000457.1:0-8096 GCA_036270025.1 Candidatus Udaeobacter sp.
GGTTGCGGGAATTTCGAATGCTGGTGGCCGCACCAAATTTTCGGCAACCGGCGCGCCGAACGCGCCGGGGTTCTTGAAGTCCACCCCTGGGCTGACGATCGGCCGATGAAAGATCGGGAACGCAAGGGCGCAATTCTTCGCAATAATTGGCGCGCCCGATTTGAGCAATTCGTCAGAACGGTGAGCGCAGAAAATGTTTATGTCACCATTGATCTTGATTGTCTTCGGCCGGAAGAGGCAGTGACGAATTGGGAAGCCGGCCGATTTACCATTGCCGATGTTGAATGGGCACTGACAAGATTGCATGAATCATCGCGCGTGATCGGCGGCGATATTTGTGGCGCGTATTCGAAGCCAGGTTACGCGCGTTGGAAACAGCGATTCGCCGCAGAATTCGATCACCCGAAAGTTCAGTTGCCGTCAACCGAACAGATTCGCACGATCAATTTCGCAGCTCTGGGAGGACTATGGCCACTACTAGTCGGCGCGTGAACCTTGGAGGGGCGATCTTCGCGAGCTTGGCGTCGCAGGAACTCCGCCCTCCATCGTCGTTGTAGGGCAAGCGCCGCTCTTGCCACCCCGGCAACCGAAGCGGTTGCCCTACAATTAGCTAGCTGATTGATACCAACACGATGCCGGCGGTGATGAGCAGCGTCCCAATCGTGAGCCGCGCGTTTACCTTTTCCTTTAACACCAATGCTGCGAGCAGGGTGATGAAAATGACGCTCAAGCCCTGGAATGGATAGAGATAACTCAGGTCGTATCGCTGAAGCAGACCGAGGGTAAGAAAAAAGGAGATCGTCATCAGAAAGATTCCCGCAGTGGTAAGCCACACGAAACGCGAGTTGCGAAAACCGCGTGTCGCCGACAATTCCATTGCTCGTTTCAAAATCAGCTGAGCCACAACAAAGCTGAGCAACGAAACAACAACGAGAAGGAATGCGAAAAAACTCACAGGCGTTGCTCTATGTTCGCGATTGGTTTCGCCACGAGCGCCAGTCCGATAATAACCAGCGCAATCCCGCACCATCGCAAGGTGGAGATCACTTCTCCCAGAAAAATCAAACAGCCGAGCGGAACAAGAATATCAACAACACGCGAAAGTGGAAACGCGAGGGTTAATGGGACGTATCTCAGCACATACAGCCAGCTGATGAAGCTGGCGATGATGAGAAGAATCGCCCACCACACCAGCGGCGACTGCAGGCCATTAATGCCTGTCCAGGAAAAAGCGCTCTGGGGCTCGGCCACGTCGGTCGCTCCACGCTTCAAGAGAAGCTCGGAAATGAATACACACAGCACGCTCAACGCGAGTTGCAGCCACGGATTGCCAAAACCGCGTGGTCGAGTTGCCACTACCTTGTTCTCGTTATTTGTCATGTCGAGCGAAGTCGAGACATCTCTCTATTGACCGTGCGCCACGAGAGCAAGCGAAGTGAATTCCTCGACTCCGCTCGGAATGACAAGAACGTGCCAGGGCTGGCGATAAGCTGAGTATCTCACAGCGCATCCGCGTTCGGGAACCGTCGCAAAACCGGGTCATGCCGGGTCGGCCCGAGATACTTCAACACGCGACGGAATATTGGGTTCAGCAGCCCGCTGGTATGCCGTACATAAAGATCGAGCGGCGCTAATTCGCAGTCGAGATGCAGCTTCGGTTCGTAATTCAGCGGGTTGCTGTAGTAATACTTCAGTCCTTGTTGCAGCGCCCATGAGATGATGTCGCGGAGCGTGTAAAAATAGAGGTGCAGCTCGAGTGCGACGCGGTAATCCAGTCCGATGCACTCATCGTAAATCGCGTCGCCACAAACGAAGCAATAACTGAATGCAACAATTTTGCCGCCTTGCCGCCAGATAAAAAACCGCGCGCGATCCGGAATCCGCTCCGCGATTGCCAGAAAGTACTCCTTGGTCAGGGTTTCAAATTTTAACGGCGAGCGCTCGTGGACGGCCAGATACAACGGGTGGATTTCGTCGATGACAGACGCAATGTCCTTAACGATTTGCATCTCGATCTGCGGCGCGCGCTCGGCTTTGCGGAATTTTCGGCGCAAATCTTTGCGGGTCGCTTTGCTGAGCGTTTGAAAGTATTCGTCCCAGTTCTTGTAGCGCAGCGACAGCCGCGTCATCGGCATACTCGGGATCCGCGCATAATCATTTGTGAGAAATGTTTCGAGCGCTGATCGATAGCTCGCTGGAAAATCCTTCAAAACGATGAGCGAAGCTTTGTTTCGCCTGGCGTATGTGCGAAGACTTGCCTGTAGCGCGTTTGCAGCCCACGATTCGTCTTTCACGTCGCATGCGCCCAGGTCGCCTGTGCCAGCCGCGCAGCCTACCATCAAAACACGCATGGTCAGAAAGCGTGGGAAAAATTTTCGAATTACGTCAACGGCAGATCGAACTTTACCTGGTACGCCTTCAACGAGATTTTGCCGGACAAAAAAAACGGGTTGGACGCCGCGCACGTGACTCGAACTGTCTTCAACCACCAGATAGTGATGTTCGAACCCCTCCAGCGTTTCTTCGACGATCTCGTAGTAACGATGATCTTTGCACTTATTCCGAAAAGCGCGCGACCATGCGTCACAATTTTGGAGATCGGCCAGTGACGCGATCCTCGCAAATCCGTGAGGGATTGGAATGGTGTTGCCAACTGACATGGACAAAAAGCCGGCCCAATAAATCCACGGCTCGACGGCTCAATCAATTAACAGGAAGTTCGGTTTTCTCAAGCCGGTCACGGCATTGGGGACGCCGGTCCCGCTACAAATAAGAACGGTGAATGAGCGGATCCGCGGACTGCTTTGTCAAACGCTTGCGGCATTGGGATTTCACACCTTATGAACGCGGGGGAAGATTTTTCTTTGCGAGGGAAGATTGCTGCAACAGCTGCCGCTGTCGCGCTAACAATTGCTCTGGGCGCAGTCGACTATTTTACTGGGCGTGAGTGGGCAATATCGGCGCTTTACTTGCTCCCCACGTGCCTCGCGGGATGGATGGCCGGGCGCTCGGCGGGCTTCGCGGTGGGAGTGCTCTGTGCTGGCACATGGTTCCTCAGCGACGTGTTCAGCGGGCCGGCATATCAGCATCCGTTTATTCCCGCTTGGAACGCCATCATGCTTTTTGTGTTCTTTTTCGTTGTCGTCTGGTTATTGACGGCATTTCGCAGCTCTCACTACCATCTGGAGCAAAAAGTCGAGTGCCGAACCGCTGCGCTACGGGCGGAGATGGAAGAACGCAAGCGGCTGGAGCAAGCCAAGCTCCAGGGGGAACGCCTCGCAGTGGTTGGATCCATGGCTGCTCAGGTCGCCCATGAAATTCGTAACCCGCTCGGCTCAATTTCCCTTAACCTCGACCTCGTCGAGCGGGAACTAAACGTTTTCGCAAATTCGAACGGTTCTTCGGCAAACGAATGCCGGGTGCTTCTACATGAGATGCGTTCACAGGTATCGCGAATCCGCCAAGTACTGCAGGAATATCTCCGATTCGCCCGAATGCCGAAGTCCCAACGCTCTGTGGTTTCGCTCAAGGGTTTTCTTGACGAAAAACTTAAGTTCGTGCAGCCGTTGCTGGATCAAAAGCACGTGGATCTGAGAAGGACGCTTGATCCAAACTTACCACCGGTTTGCGTCGACGCGGAGCAACTCTGGGAAGCGGTTTTGAATCTGATCCGTAATGCATTGGATGCGATGCCCGATGGAGGCAATCTGACGGTGACCGCGCAAAAGCATGGTGCGGAAGCTTTGATATCGATCAGCGATGACGGTCGTGGCATGACCGAGGAAGAAGCTAGACATCTTTTCGTTCCGTTCTTCACCACGAAGAGCGATGGCACCGGTCTCGGTCTTGCATACACGCAGCGGGTCATCAATGAACATGGCGGCAGGATTGATTGCGCTACCGCGCGGGGAAAAGGGAGCACTTTTAATATTCAACTTCCGCTAGCTGTTGCTGCATGACATGACGATTTTCTTCTCCCAACTACCGGCTTCGCACGGGCTGCCAATCATTGCAGTACGGCTGAATCGGTTTGTGCCGCAGATCATTGCATCGGCGCGATTTGCCCCTTGGCGGGTAGCTATCTTTTGAAAAGATTATGGATGAGTTGCGCGACAAATCTGTTTTGATAGTAGATGACGATCCGGGAATGCTCCGTGCGATGACTAAAGTGCTTGCCAGTGAAGGCATGCAAGTCACTGGCGTGTCTGATTCAGTTGTGGTTGTGAAGAAACTTGCGGACTCTGAAAAACGATTCGACTTGGTCATTACCGACCTGCGGATGCCAATGTTCAGTGGGCGCGGGGTTTTGGCGCTTGCCAATGCCCTGCCGGAATTGCCGGTTATAATTATCACGGCATTTGGGGGGCCCGATATCCAAGCTCAGGCGCTGCGCCTGGGTGCCTTCGCCTTTCTCGAAAAGCCCATCGCTGCCGCTCAATTGATTGACGTGGTGAAGCGCGCCTTGAAAGCATAGGCTTGGCAACCTAAGAAGAACCACAGGCATTCAAAAGCGCGGCGATTCAATCTAGTCCACGCTCCACCAGCCGGAAGAAACGTCCGCTCATTCCCGGCGTTTCGCCATTTCTGTCTCGGTGACATTTTCAACCTTGAGCACTCCGCTGCGAATGTGCAGGTCGCGTTGCGGATTTGGGATTTCGATGCCGGCCGCAGTCAGGTGTTTGTAGATCAGGTAATTTAACTCGCTCCTGAACAGGCGCGGCCTGTGACTCATCTCCCGGCTCCAGGCGACGAGCTCGAAATC
This sequence comes from Candidatus Udaeobacter sp., assembly GCA_036270025.1. Lineage (GTDB taxonomy): Bacteria > Verrucomicrobiota > Verrucomicrobiia > Chthoniobacterales > UBA10450 > Udaeobacter. Next base: position 4,763 of record DATBDI010000457.1, read on the forward strand.
GATCGTGCTAGCTCCAAATTTGTCGAGGAAAGCGGTCGGCTCTGGATCCTCTAGCGTCGACGAATGTTCGCGCGCAGCGGCGATAAGCGCGTCGCGAACCTTGTTCACGTCGCTGCCGTAAGCCACGCCAACAGGCAGACGAAACCGGACGCGTGGATCGCCGTAATGCCAGTTGGTCACCGGCGAATCGATGAACTTAGAGTTCGGCACAATCATCGCTATGTTGTCACTGGTCAGAATGACCGTGCTGCGTGCACGAATTTGGTGCACTCGACCGACTACACCAGCGACTTCTACGCGGTCGCCGATTGTGATTGGCCGTTCAGTCAAAATGACCAGGCCGCTGATGAAATTGCTCGCGATGTTTTGCAGACCGAAGCCGACACCTACGCCCACTGCCCCCGCGAAAACTGCCAGCGCAGCGAGGTGAATCCCAGTGTTCTCCAGAACAATGAAGATGCCGACCACGAGGACGATGTTGCTGACAATCTGGGCGATGGCGTATTGCAGTGAGCGCTCGAGGCCGCTGTCGGCGAGCAGCCGATTAAAAAGAAAACGCTTTGTGAGTGACGAAATCCAGAAAACGGCAACCAACAGCGCGACCAGCAGAAAAACCTGAAGCAGACTTAGCTTTATTGCTGGAAGGGACGCGTCCCATCGCAGTGGAATTCCCGCGGCATTGATTGCCGTGATCGTGAAGAAGATGATCGACGCCAGGCTCAGTATCGTCGTGACGATCGCGATGAAATTGGCGTCGATTTTAAATCGGCTGAAGAACCGCCGGACGATCTGGCTTTGCAGAAATCGCGCAATGAACAGCCCCGCAGCGAAAAAGCTGGCGAATGCGATCAGCCCAAGGACGCTTATGTAGTGTTCGCCAACGTAAAAGAGCGGCCGCTGTAGAATCGTAATTTCCACGTTGTTTAGTGTGAATGCGTCGTGTGGCTTCGCAACCATGGAGCGATTCGAAGCCGTTCGGCTGTAGCCGCTTCCCTGTGGGAAGCGAACCCTTGATATGCCTGGAACGCGGGGGCAGCGCGTCTCACAGAGACGCGGCTGCAGCAAATGCTACGGCTGCTTGGACGATTTCTCTTCGATGTATTTAATGACGTCGCCGACGGTCTGGAGTTTTTCCGCGTCTTCGTCCGGCACTTCGACCGCAAATTCTTCTTCAAAGGCCATCACCAGTTCAACGATGTCCAGCGAGTCTGCGCCCAAATCTTCAATGAAAGACGCCTGCGGCGTAACCTGCTCAGGGTTCACGCCGAGTTGCTCGACGATGATGTCCTTGACCTTTTCTTCGATCGATTTTTCCGCCATAAAATTTGTTCGTTTTGGTGTTAGTCGCGCGCAGGTAAGTCCAGCATCAAGCCGGACAGTCCGGGCACAGCATGGCAAGTAAATGAATTGGGGAGGTTGTCAATCATTTTCCGGAACGCCGTCAGGGCGGTAATCTGTTGTCGGTCGCAGGGCCATGCGTGGCCTGTATGCGAGCGAGTCTTCCCATTTGCTTCCGCTGCCATTCGAGTTACATGCAAGCCATGCCTGTGCCTGCGCCCGAGACTCTCGATCTTCTCGATCTGAAGCTGCTACCCGCATGGGTGAGAGAGCCTGCTGAGCCACCAAGCTATGCGGACACTGAGGACGACCGCAACCGCGATCGCGAGCAACCAATGCGGCATCGTCGCGGTGGGCCGCGGCAGGATCGGAATCGGTCTTCGGTAAAAGTCGAGCGGCCGTTCGCCCAACGCGGACGCGGAGCAGAACACGACCGAGGCCGCCCAAAGCGGGATGGAAACCGATTGAGGCGGGGACCACATCGCGACGGAGACCGGCATGTCCGAGATCGACACGCGCCGATTGCGCCGCCGCCACAACTTGTAATTCGTTTCCAAGCCTACGGCCCAGCATTTGAAAATGTATTCGCCCAGATCAAGTCCGGTTCCGTTGCGTATTCGCTGTTTGCATTGGCGCGTTTGTTCCTGGAAAAACCAGTCGGCTATGAGGTTTGTATCACGGCAAAGGCAGAATCGCCGGTTTATCAACTTGGCGATAATGGCATTGTGTCGGTGGACCGCGAATTCCTCGAGCGGAACGGATTTCGATTCGCTCAACGCGACTTCTTCCAGATCGACGTCATCGAAGCCGAGCCTATCAAGGGAAATTTCTCGAACGTGGCGAGATGCCGGTTGAGCGGAACGCTCCTTGGCCCGACGAACCATCACAACTATCAACCGCAATTGCGCAGCCTTTACGAGCAGCGTTTCAGCCGCCGGATGAGCTTTGCCGATTACCAACGGCAAATCGAAATCGTAAGCGACCCGTCGCTAATCGAGCGCTGGAAGGATGAGGCGCGAAAGACGACGATCTACACAGCGCTGCGCGAAGAAGCGCCTGTAAAATTTTCCTCCGCGGCGGAAGCGGAACGACATTTTCGATCCCATCATTTGCCCGGCCTGATTCGCGCGGTGCAGGAGGCCGTCATCGGCGGCGCGCCGAGCCGGCGCATGCACGATCGCGTACTAGGGGACACGATCGAGGAGGCGTGGGCGCGGGAGAGCCGCTCGCCCTCGAAGATGATGCAGGAATTAGGCGGACGATTTCGACAAAACGGACTGCATGTTTTCCGTCATCGCCGCGGGATGTTGTTTGTTTCGCCAATCCGGCCACGCGCGTTTGTTCACGAACACACTGGTGTTTCTTCGTCTGTGAACGCGATTCTTGATACGGCCCGTGCCACACCAGGGATGAATCGCAAACAGCTTCTCGAAAAATTGATTGCCGACAGCGCAAACGACGATGCTGAGGCCCGGAGGCTCGCGCTTGCGTCCGACCTGCGGTGGCTGATTGACGAAGGTTACGTCATCGAGTTTAACGATGGCTCGCTCGATCTGCCACGCGGCAAACCGAAGTCGCAGGAACCAGCGGAGGCGCTTGCCACTGCGGGCCTTTCGACGGAGCCGGAGCTTGATACAACTGCTGCTACGACGCGGTGGCTACTACAGCTTACCTGGCGACAGCCTTGAGGCCGGATTCTTTGTCCGCTTGCCAGCGGACAATTTCGTCGTTGTTGTTTAGAACTGCAATGCACGGCGAGTCACGCCTTGCTTTGATCTTGTAGCAGAACCACTCAGCTCAGTGCTCTTCCCTTTGAGGAGTGAGGCAGGCAGAGCGCAGCGGCGGTGTGATTACGGACGTCGTTGTCCGACGTTGCCAAGGCAAATTAGATCGCGCCTGCTTTTTTGAGCGCCTTGTACGCGCCGTGTTTGTTTATCGTCTTCAGGCCGCGGGCCGTCACTCGGATGCGGACAAACTTCTTTAGCTCCGGCACCCA
>DATBDI010000458.1:0-7383 GCA_036270025.1 Candidatus Udaeobacter sp.
TAGCTTATCGGAAGCGACCAGCGTAGCCTGAAAACGGTTGTAAAGTCTTCGTACATACGCGCGCGTCCATTTCATGGCGCGCTCCGCGCCGCGCTGCCCGAGGAATTTTGTGCGACCGCGCAGATATGCTTCCGGGAAATGGGAATGGTAAAAGCCAACCACTGGAACTTTCAGGGCGCGGCCGGCAGCGACGGCTTTCCATCCGACCTGATATGGATCACTCGATTCAATGAGGTCCGGGCGTTCGCGTCCCAGGATTTCCTCGACGGCGCGCAGATTGAGAAGCGCACGGTATTGTGACCTGCGCGAAACCACAGGCGAATGAATCGAGTAGACGCGCGACACGCCGTTGGTTGTCACCTCGGTTCTTGGCCCAGGAACGATAAGAACATGTTTGTCATCAGGTGAGTAATTCCTGATGTAGGCAATTTTCTCGTGGACGTATCGTTTCACGCCCCCGCTTCGCGGAGAGTAGAACTGGGTCAGGTCGCAAATCTTCAAGGTAGTTTTGTCATTCCGAGCGAAGTCGTGGAATCTCTGATTATCTTTTCTCACCACCGCGGATCCAACGATCCGAGATGCTTCGCCTCCGCTCAGCATGACAATAGAAACGCGACGACTGTGCCAGACGCAATCAAGAATGCGATTCTAATTCGCTGAGGTATTTCTCCGCATCCATGGCTGCGGCGCAACCTGAACCGGCCGCGGTCACCGCCTGTTTGTAGATGCGGTCGGCAACATCGCCAGCCACGAACACGCCAGGGTATTTGCTCTCCGCAATGTTTTTCGTGAGCAAGTATCCATCCCGATCGACGTCGAGTTTACCTCGATAGGGTTGACTGTTCGGGTCGTGACCGATGGCCACAAACACGCATGCGACTCCGAGTTCGCGCTCTTCATTCGTCTTCACATTGCGCAAGCACACGGCTTGCATCTCGCCTTTTTCGTCCACCACGTACTTCGTCACGACGGTGTCCCAGATCGGCTCGATCTTCTTGTTCGCGAATACGCGCTCTTGCATGATCATCGATGCTCGCATTTTGTCGCGCCGGTGAATGAGATAAACCCTGGAAGCGAACCGGGTGAGAAACAACGATTCTTCGGCGGCCGAATCGCCGCCACCGATGACGCAGACCGGCACGTTCTTGTAAAATGCGCCGTCGCAGGTTGCGCAACTTGTCAGGCCGTGGCCTACCAATTTCTCTTCGTCTTCGAGCCCAAGGTAGCGCGCCGAAGCGCCACTTGCGATGATCAGCGCCCGAGTCTCCAGCCATTCGTCATCGGCTTTGATCCGCACATGTTTGTTGCTTCCGTCAAAATCAGTCACCTCAGCGTAAGAGAAACGCGCGCCAAATTTCTCGGCCTGCCGGTGCATGTTCAGGATCAGCTCCGGTCCATCGATCCCGTCCGGGAAGCCGGGATAATTTTCCACTAATGTGGTCGTCGAGAGTTGCCCCCCGGGCTGTCGGCCTTCCAGGACCAGCGGGCTGAGGTTAGCCCGGGCAGCGTAAATCGCCGCCGTCAACCCGGCGCAGCCGCTTCCGACGATGATCAGCTTCTCCATCAATAAATTTAGCACACTGCGCAAGTTGCACAGTTTCTGGGGAGCAATTCACGCCGTGACGTGCACAACAATTTCGTGCAAACCCGTCACGCCGGAAAACCAGCCGCGGTCTTCTTCGAATTTCTGTACACCACCTTCCCCATCGGTAGCGCGGACCACGAGGGTGTAATCACCTGCGGCGTCCGGGCGCCATTCCGTCTTCCAAAGCGACCATGCCAGGACGCCTCCATCATAGTAGATGTCCGCGTCGCGCCACGATTTTTCATCATCGAAACTGAACTCGACGCGCGAAACGCCGCGGTCGCCGCCGTAGGCGATGCCTTTCACTTCAATCGGCTGCTGCAATTTGCTAATTGAAAACGACGAATCGTAATCGGGCACATCGATGCGCGAACGCGTCGGTGCTATAAAGTCCGGTCCCCAGCCTTGTGCTTCGTAAAATCCTTTCGCTTCGGCATCCGTCAGTTCAATGCGCGTGAGCCATTTCACGTTCTTTTCGCCGAAGTAGCCTGGGACAATGGCGCGCAATGGATAGCCGTGCCGGTCCGGCAACCGAACACCGTTCATGCGATAGGCCAGCAACGTCGCTCGGTCCATCGCCTTCTCTAACGGAATCGTGTCGGTGTAATTGTCGACCCCATGAAAACGCACCCGGGCCGCGTTCGAGAGCGGCGCGGCGCGCTCGAGCAAATCGTGCAACGGAATACCTTTCCAGATCGCATTGCTGATGAGCCCGGCGTCAAGCCCATTACTGATGCACATCAACGTGGTTTGCTGTTCATGCGCCGGTAACCCGAGCAGATCCTGAAACCGCCACGTCGCGCGGTTTTGCACAAGGCCATCCACTTCCAAGTGCCACAGGTCAACGTCTACTTTGGGATCAACTACATTTTTCGTGACGCAATAAAAAAGTTCGTTAGGGGTGATCGGCTCGACGATGCTGCCTTTGTATTGCGTGCCGTCGTAGCTGAACGTTGCGACTCGATAGAGCCCGCGAGCCAGCGCAATGCCGCCACCCGCCACCGCAACTCCAATTGCGCTCAGCACGAATGCCCGCCTGCCGACAGCCGGCGTAAATTCGTAATCGTGATCTCCAACTTTTCGTCTGGTCAGAAATTCAAAAGCCGTGATGAGCGTTCGCTCGAACAAAAAAACGCACAGCGTGAAGCCGACGAGAGTGACCAGACGCGCGGCATCGATCGGCAATCCCACATAGCTTGTGCCGAGCACCGGCCATAACAACACCGCGAATGCGATGACTGGCAGCACAACGAAGACCGCCATCGTCCACAACGTCGACGTTCGTGCAGGCTCGCGCCGCGCGAACAAGCCGAGCAGCGCGCCGCCAATCGCGCCAACGAGGATTTGGCCGGCGATGGTCGAGCCAACCCCGAGTTGTTTCAGGTGATTGTAACCGCCTACCTTGCCCATCAGCGAAAGGAACGGACCAGGTGGGATAAAAACCGAAAGCCGATCACCAATGATTACTAGGGGCGTTGCGATGCCGAACTTAGCGAGCAACAACATCGCCGTCGTCATCACGATTCCGGCGAGCAGTCCTGCAAGGAACCCAGCAAAGATCGCCCTCGTTCTGCTCACAATGGCTGCTGATCTTACGGGCTTAACGCCGGAAAGGAATCAAAAGTGTCCGCTGTCCTCAGCGGATTTTTGTTGCAGTGGCAAGCGATCTGCGCTGAGGACAGCGCACACTACAGCTGCGGATTAGCCTTTGCAGTTGCGAGAATTTTCCGCACCCGCTCGAGCACCATTACGGAGGTGACCTGTTTCATGCAGGCGTGATCGAATGGGCATTGGCTTAATCGCCTGTAATTGCAGGGCGAGCACGGCAGATCCACGCGCACAACGGATTCCGGGCGTTCGTACGGCCCGATGTGAACAGGATTCGTTGGCCCAAATACGCTGACCACCGGCTTGCCGAGCGACGCGGCGACATGCATCGAGCCCGAGTCGTTCGTCACCGCCACCTCGGCTCGCTGAATCAGCGACGCCAAATCTGCCGGCGTCGTTTTCCCGCATAGGTCGGTCGCGCCCGGCGCGGCTGCGGCGATTTGCCGGCATCGTGCTTCATCGCGTTTCGTTCCAGCGAGCGCCACGGCGAACCCTTCGCGAAGGAACTCGCGCGCAACACCCGCGAATCCTTCGATTGTCCAATGCTTAGTCTCCCAAATGGTCCCGGGCACCAGAACAATAAGCGGTGTGGAGGCGGGAATGCCATGTTCTTCAAGCAATTGCTCCACATTGCGCTGGGTCTCTGCGGAGAGGTGAATGGCCAGGTCTGGTGCTTCGTCGTCGAGGCCAAGCAACGGCCGCACCCAGAGATACCGATCGATTGCGTGAACGTCGAGCGTTGGAATGGGAATGCGATGCGTGTACGCGATCCATGAACCTTCGCGCGCGCCGCGCCAGCCGTGGCTGGGGACGTTCTTCAAATCATGCTCTTTAGAAATTGTTCGCGAAAACTTGATCGGACGATCGAAGCCGATCCGAACACGTGCGCCGCTGATGAGCGAGAAAAGGGCCGAACGCACCTGGCCATGCATGTCGATCACGAGATCGTACTTCGCGCTACGAATCTGTTTGAGCAGATCGATAAATCCTAGCAACGCCCGCAACCTGCGGCCGCGCTTAGAAAAATCGCGCCGCGCGAAAAGCACAACATTCGACAGCGCTGGATGGTGGCGCACGACCTCGGCATTCTCTGGCGTGATCAGCCAGTCAATCCGCGCACGCGGGTAGCGCGTGCGCAGCTTTACGAGTAACGGGATTGTATGTACAACGTCGCCTAGCGCCGAAGGTTTGATCAGCAGAATGCGCGAGAATTCCTTCGATTGGAGTTCCGACGCCGGCGCGGGCTTTGTCTGTGTTCTTTCGATCTGCCGATTCAATTGCCGAAAGTATCACAGGCACGGGCGCTTTTCGAAAGCGACTCGATCGTCGCCAGTTCTGTAGCCACGGCCCTGTGGGCCGTCTCCAAAGCCGAGAACCGCGCATGGCTCAACCGGCCATAGGCCTGTGGCTACAACTTCCATGAAGTTGCTATGCAGCCTTCTTCTCGCCTGCGAAAGCGCCGCGGATTTTTTTCATCCACGCAGAGAACCGATGACGGTTCTGCTCGCGCCGCACGACCGCCTCGCTGGTCACCCAATTAAATTGAATCACCCGCCGTGGGCCGGAGAACGGCTTGTGACCATGCCACGAATTATTGCCGCGACGGAATGCCAGCAGTGTGCCTTCAGTCGGCGGCACCTCGAGAATTGCGTCATCGAGATTGTTTCCGGAACGCAATAATCTCAGCCGGCCCCCAGCCGATTCCCAGCCGGAGTTCATGTAGAGAAGGATAGTGATGATCTTTGTCTCCGAATCGGTGTGAATCTTACCGTCCTTTTCGCTGCAGCGGCCGCGCACCGTGATCATGTCGGGACGATTTGTCAGATCGACTTCAAACTTTTCCTCGAATGCTTTGCGAAATTCCTCGCTGCGCATTTCTTCGATCAACTTCGCAAAGGCGCGGCCATAGGTAACCTCACGTAGCGGAAAACTGCCAGGCCGATTTACCTCGGGATAGTCTCTCTCAATTCCCGCCCGCGCGTCTGCTCTCACGAACTCGGGAACGATCAAGTAATCGAATGGCTCACGGCTTAATGGCGTTACGCGAAACCTCTCCAGATCCAGCATCGAAAGCATGGGCGACGCTACACCAACGAACAATGGCTTCCAAGCAGTTGAGCAAACATGCACCCCGAAACCGTTCGGGATCATTCGTTAGCGCTCGCCGCCACACGCACCAGTGTCGCCAAAATGCGCGCGCCGGCGACAAACGTGCCGCGCAACGTCCCGGAAACCTTCGAGTCGCCGCCTGCACGGCACCGGTGGTTCACTGGAATTTCGAGGATGCGCAGGCCTGCACGCGCCGCTTTCATCTGCATCTCGAGATTCCAACCGTACGTTTCCTCACGCATGTTCAGCGTGGCGAGCGCGTCGCGGCGGATGGCACGGAACGGGCACATGTCTGTGTAATGGACACCGTACAGAAGTCGCACGATCAACCCGGCGACTCGTCCGGCAAAGATCTGTTGAAAATTCATGCTGCCCGGCTCGCGTTGGCCGCGCGTGCGCGAACCGATGACGAAATCGTGCGTGCCGCGCGCGATCGGCTCGACCAACTGGCTCATGAACGCAGGAACGTCGCTGCCGTCGCCGTCGAGAAACACAACGATCTCGCATTCAGATGAGACCGCGCGAACACCTGCCGCACAGGCGCGGCCGTATCCGCGGGGCGCAGTCACTACACGCGCTCCTGCTACACATGCGCGTTCCGCCGTGCGATCGCTGCTGCCATTATCAACGACGATCACTTCGTCAGGCACCCCCGTCTCGAGACATTCGCGAACGACACCGGCGATTGGTTCCTCCTCGTTCAGCGCCGGAATAACGACCGAGACGTTGCCCATTGCGGAGAAGCGTTTCGCACTTCTCGTTATGATCGGCAAGCGGCAAGGTTAGGGCGAGCGTCGCCGCTTGCCACATTCAAAACTCCCGCAAGCCAGAGGCATGCGCTACTTCAAAACGAGCCATGCGCAGGTGAAGTAAATCACCAGCGCAATGAAGTCGGCGAGAGCGAGTGTGACCGGCCCAGCGGCGATTTTCAGGTCGAGCTTGAACCGGTGAAGAAGCGAAGGCACTCCTAGGCCGAGCGCGCACGCCGTCACAAGCGATAGCGCGATGCTGCCGCCGATGACGAATGCGCCGCCGATATTGTTTCGCCAGAACAAAACAATCGCACTAACGATCACGCCACACGCCAAACCCAACAGCAGTGCCGTGGCCACTTCGCGCCGGAACGCAGCTGCCAACCACCCTTTCGTGACGGAGACGGAACGCAACGCATGAACGGTCACACTCATCGATTGCATGCTCACGCTTTCATTCAGCGCCAGCACCATCGTGAGAAAAAATGTCAACACCAAACTGCGGGCCAGAGTGACTTCAAAAAAACGCGCCAGGATCGCCGACAGGGTTCCGCCTGTCACGGTCACCAGGAGCCATGGAAAACGCAATCGAAAACCGCGCCATGCTGAAGCGCCGCGAATTTGTTCGATGTGAAAGCCGAGTGCCTCGAAGAATTCCGGGCCGACCACTCCAGCTGAACGTTCTCGATCTTCGCTTTCGCCCGCTTCCAAAATTTCTGCGGCGAACAAGTTCGCATCAATGATGCCCACGACGCGGCGTTCGGCATCGACAACTGGAAAAGCGAGAAACTTGTAGAGGACAAAAAATTCGCAAGCGTCTAGCACGGTCGCAGTCGCAGGAATTGCGATGACACGGGAGACCACAATCAGGCGCAGTGGCGCTTCCAACGGCGCGGTTAGCAAACGCCGTGTCGGCATCACGCCAGCGAGACGCTTCTCTTCATCGACCACATAAAAGTAGATGACGCGCTCGCCCACGCCTTCGCGCCGGATCCGTTCCAGCGCTTCGCCGACCGTCATGCTCACATCGAGCAGCGGAAAATCTTTGCGCGCATGGTCGGCGACCGAGGAATTGAAGTCGGGAATGCCGGTAGCGAAATTCATCGCACTACCTGGTGAACGATTCCTTTATTCCGCAAAATGCTTGCGGCTTCACTGAAGTAATCACGGATGTCGGATTGGGCACGAATCCAGTCGATGTAGCGCGTTATGCCTTCATTGAGATCGACAGTTGGTTCGTAACCAGCCGATTTTGCCAGTGTGGTGTCGCTGGTGAGATGACGCATTTCACCGGGACGAAACTCACCGTTGATTTCCGGAGCGATGTGG
>DATBDI010000459.1:0-11945 GCA_036270025.1 Candidatus Udaeobacter sp.
GTTTGTACTCCCAGATTTGTCGCGCAATGCCCCTGGCCTTTCGCTAAGCGTAGCAAATGGCGGAATACCAACCGACATCACACCGGCCGATCGCTCAGATATTCCGTGCCACTGGAAAAGCGGCCACGAATTTGTGTGTGCGGCTTGCCATTCCTCCCGATGCGATTTCGTACCTCTCGATTTTAGCCGCGCTCGCTGGGGCGCTGTGTTTTTGGAGATCAGGCAGAAACATGTGGCTGCTGATCATTGCGCCGCTGTTTTGTTACTTCCGGCTTTGGTTCAACATGCTGGACGGCATGGTTGCGGTTGCCGCGGGAAAGGCGAGTGCAGGCGGGGAGATTGTGAATGATCTGCCGGATCGAATTTCCGACGTCATTATTTTCGTCGGCGTTGCGCACAGCGATCTCATGAATTCTTTCATTGGCTATTGGACGGCGATCTTTTCGTTGTTTACCGCCTACGTGGGACTTTTCGGCCAAGCAATCGGAGGGCGACGCGAATTTGGCGGGATCATGTCAAAGCCGTGGCGGATGGTTGCGCTGAGCCTCGGGGCTTGGGCGATGTTTGTGTGTCGATCACGCCAAGCCGAATTGCACGATTTTGGCAGGCTAACTGTTCTCGATTGGACTTGTCTGGTGATAATCGCGGGCTGTTTGGAAACAATAATCGTTCGCTTGAAGCGAATTGTGACTGCGCTTCAAGATGGGGCGCGATGATGTCGCCGCAGATCGCGCTGCATGACCCGGTGTTTCGCGCGTACCTCCTGATTGTTCCTCTTTCGCTCGCGGTTGGTGGCGCGATTCTTGGTTTCCTCCAGTGGGGATTAAGGAAGGAGCTGGGCTCGATCTGGAAGACCTATCGCTCATGGCTTGTAATGGCGCCCATCGGGCTGCTGGTTGTTTTCGCGGGACGCGTTCCGGTCATTATTGGGGTAGCATTGCTTTCGATTTTTGGATTCAAAGAATTCGCGCGCTCTTCTGGATTGTATCGCGACCGGTTGATGACGGGCGCTGTTTACGCCGGCATCGTTGCTGTCGGCATTGCATCCTGGGTACCGCATCCGCGCGGCGAAGGGCCAGGTACAGGTTCGTATGCATTTTTTATGGCCGTGCCGGTATTCGCTATCGCATTGATCTTGCTCATTCCGATCCTGCGTAACCGCGCCCGAGGCGAACTGCAAAAGATGTCGTTGGGCATCATTGGCTTTATTTACATCGGCTGGATGTTCGGACACCTGGGTTTTCTGGCGAACGCCACCAACGCGTACGGATTTCTTTGTTACATTATCTTCGCGACCGAATTGAATGACGTCAGCGCGTTTACATTTGGCAAATTGTTTGGGCGGCATCCCGTTCGTAGTGAAATCAGCCCGAACAAGACGTGGGAAGGCGCGCTTGGCGCGCTCGCGGTTTCGATGGTTTTGCCCTGGTTGTTACGATTCTCGTTTCCATTTTTCGGCGCAATACAACTGATTCTTACCGGTCTGATCGTCGGAATCGGTGGACTTTTCGGCGATCTGTCCATCAGCGTGATCAAACGAGACATCGGAACCAAGGACATGGGCACGGCGATTCCGGGGCACGGCGGAATCTTGGATCGCATCGACAGCTTGATCTATGTTGCGCCACTGTTCATGCACATGGCGGGATATTATTACCCCTTAGAATGAAAACCGCGCACTACGATTCCGCCTTCGATATCGATCAGCCCTTGGTTAACCGTTTGCGCCGATTTCCGCGCGAACCCGACATGCTGGTTAACGGTGTGCGCGCTCTGATCGCATTGATGATCCGCGCATGGCTGCGCGTCTATCACAGGTTTGAAATCATCGGCCATGAAAATTTTCGGACGAACCGATCGCTCGTTATCGTAGCAAATCATTCCAGTCATCTCGACACCCTCTGTCTTCTCGCCGCGCTGCCATTACGCAAATTGCATCGCGCTTTCCCGGCTGCTGCTGCAGATTATTTTTTTCAAAGCGTGCCGCGCACTTTCGTCGCTGCCGTGGTTACCAATGCGCTGCCCTTTGCGCGGCGAGTTCGCGTTCGCCGGAGCCTCTCCCTGTGTTCGGAGCTTCTCAGCGATCCCGAAAATATCCTGATCATTTTCCCGGAGGGCACGCGATCGGAAACAGGCGAGACCGGCGAATTCAAATCGGGAATTGGCGCGCTCGTCGCGGGGCGGGACGTCGCGGTTTTGCCGTGCTATTTGCAGGGCGCTTTTCGCGCATGGCCGAAGGGCCGGCATCTGCCGCGTCCAAAAAAAGTTCGACTCGTTGTTGGGGCGCCTCGCAGTTATTCGTCGCGCAAAGCAAACAAGAGCGACATCTGTACGATCGCAGCGGAGCTGCATCGCGCGGTGAAGGAATTGGGAGAGAGCAATGGAAGCAACTGAGCACTCCATGAAGAGTTGGGACGACGCCGAGCTGTTCTATCGCGCATGGATTCCTCGTGAAGCGACGGACAAAGCCATTTTACTTTTTCATCGCGGCCACGAGCACTCTGGCCGGTGGCAGCAAACAGTCGATCTACTCGGGCTTAAAGACATCGCCGTTTTCGCGTGGGATGCGCGCGGGCATGGGCGATCACCGGGCGAACGCGGAGCCGCAAATAATCTGGCCGACGTGGTTAGAGATGTGGACGCTTTTGCTCGCCATATTTCCAGGGACTACGAAATCCCTATCGAGAACATGATCGTTCTCGCTCACAGCCTTGCCGCAGTCAGTGTCGCGGCCTGGGTGCACGATTATGCACCGCCTATTCGCGCGATGATCTTGGTTACAGCTGCGTTTCACGTGAAACTTTATGTTCCCTTCGCCGTTCCGCTTCTGCGAATGAAACAAGGACTGTTCGGCCCGTCCCACGTGAAGAGTTACGTCAAATCGAAGCTCCTGACCCGGGACCAGGAGCAGGCTGCGCAGTACGACGCCGACCAGCTCATCTTCCGGCAAATTGCGGTCAATGTTTTACTCGATCTAAACGATACAGCGAACCGACTGGTCGCGGACGCGGGCGCAATCCGAACAGCGACGCTGATAATCGGAGCTGGCCGTGATTGGGTCGTTAGCCTGAAGGCGCAGCTTGAATTTTTTAACCGGCTTTCATCGCCGTTAAAGGAAATCGAGATTTATCCCGCGGCTTACCACGCCATCTTTCATGATGAAGATCGAGATCTGGTTGTGCAGCGCGTGTGTAAGTTTGTTCAGGAGCGATTCGCCGAACAGGTAACTCAGTCTTCGCTTTTGAACGCAGATCAGGCTGGCTACACGCGGGATGAATATGAGCGGCTGAAATCGCGCGGCGGAATGAAGTTTGCCGTAGCGCGCGCCGGACTGAGAGCGGCCGGCCGCTTGAGTCACGGCGTACATCTCGGCTGGCGGAACGGCTTCGATTCGGGACTTTCGCTCGATTATGTTTACGAAAATAAGCCGCGCGGCTCGTTAGGCGTCGGCCGTTTGATCGACAAATCGTATCTCAACAGCATCGGCTGGCGTGGCATTCGCCAGCGCAAGGCGAACCTTAAGAACGCGTTGAGGGACGTAATCAAGGAACTTCACAGCGAAGGGCAGCCCGTGCGCATTTTGGACATAGCCGCCGGCGCAGGGCGGTACGTGATGGAGACGGTACACGAGCTTCGAAGTATCCCGATCACTGCAATCCTGCGCGATTACAAACAGGAAAATGTCGATGCCGGGCGAGCATTAGTTCAGGAGTTCGGACTGGAAAATGTGACCGTGGAGCGAGGCGACGCATTCGATCGCAATTCGATTGCCGCAATCGTCCCCCGCGCAACGATCGGGATCGTGTCGGGGCTCTACGAATTGTTTCCTGGAAATGAACCAGTGTTGAATTCACTCCGCGGGCTTGCCGGAGCGATCGAGCCGGGCGGCTATTTGATTTACACGAATCAACCGTGGCATCCACAGGTCGAGTTCATTGCTCGGGTTTTGCGTAATCGGGAAGGGCAACCCTGGGTCATGCGTCGCCGAACTACGGCCGAAATCGATGAACTCGTGTGCGTGGCCGGTTTCCGGAAAATGGCGATGGAAATAGATCAGTGGGGGATGTTCACGGTATCAATCGCGCAACGCTCGCAGCTTTAACCATCGCGTGCGCGTCTCCCGCTTTAAAGCATTAGCGGCTTCTACGGGATTGTCGGTCCTGTTCCTGGTTGTTTATAGCGGCTGCAATTGGATTACGGGGCAACGCGGTCACGTCGGCTCGCTTTATTTTCAGTGGGAGCGCGGCATTCCATTCGTTCCTTTCATGATTCTTCCCTACATGTCGATTGACCTCTTTTTCGTCGCAGCCCCGTTCCTTTGTCGGACGGACGAGGAGCTGCGTATCTTTTCGCGGCGGGTCACAGCCGCAATTCTTATTGCCGGCCTTTGCTTTTTACTTTTCCCGCTGCGCTTTGCTTTCCCGCGTCCTCATGCCAGTGGATTGCTAGGCGAGATCTTTGATTGGTTTCGCGGAATGGATTTGCCATTCAATCTGCTTCCGTCGTTGCACGCCTCGCTGCTGTTGCTGCTGGTGGATGTTTACTGGAGAAATCTTCGCGGCGTTTTCTTGTTCGCAACAATGCTTTGGTTTTTTCTCATCGGTCTCTCGCCATTACTCACTTACCAGCATCATCTCATTGACATCCTCGGTGGTTTTGTTCTCGCGGGATATTGCTTCTACCTCTTTTGCGAGCCTTCGCTCGCGCTGCCGGTTATCGTGAATCGCCGCGTCGGTTCGTACTACGCAGCGGGAGCGGTGGTCAGCTTGCTCTTGGGTGCGGTCTTCTGGCCATGGGGAGTCTTGCTTCTTTGGCCAACAATCGCACTCAGTATCGTCGCGATTGCTTATTTCGGAGTGGGTCCGATCATTTTTCACAAGACGAAAGGAAAGTTGCCATGGAGCACGCGGTTTGTGCTGGCGTTTTGTTTGCTCGGTCAATATTTGTCGCTGCTGTATTACCGCAGCCAATGTCGATCTTGGGATGAGGTCACGCCGCGAATCTGGATTGGCGGCAAACTGGGGGCTCGTTCCGCTAACAAAGCTTTGTGCGGCCGGGTAACCGCTGTGCTCGATTTAAGCGCTGAGTTCTCCGAAGCAAAACCGTTCCGCAACGTCGTGTATCGAAACATTCCCGTACTCGATCTAACTGCTCCGACCCAGGCGCAGCTTGTGGAGATGAGCGAATTCATAGGCAGCCACTCCCGAAACGGCGTTGTCTATGTTCACTGTAAGATCGGTTACTCGCGAAGTGCGGCCGCGGTCGCTGCGTATTTAATAATGAATAGGAACGCGAAGAGCGCGGAAGAAGCATTTATGATCATTCGCCGGGTTCGCCCATCGATTGTTATTCGATCCGAGGTGGTCTCTGCCTTGTCCGAATTCGCCTCTCGAGCGCGTTCTCTCCGAGGTGACGCTGACTCTTTTCTCCTCGCCCTGGATCATGGCGCACCTCCATAGTCACGAGAAATCCTTATGAACTACAACGAACTGATTCAGCTTTACTTCGAGCGCTCGAACGCCATGCAGCAATATTGGAATCTCTACGTAGTCATCGTTGGTGGTGTCCTGGCGTTTTCTTCTCTGCGCAAACAGCCGGCTGCAGTTACTACCGTATTGGTCTGCATCTTATTCGGCCTATTTGCCTATGAAAATCTCGATGCGATGAAAGACACGACCGCGCAACGCTTCGCCACGATCGAAGCGATCAAACAATTCGATTCTGGTAGCGGCACGGCCACCCCTTCAAAGCAAGTGCGCGATCTGCTCGAGCCCACTCTTACGCCCGCCACGTTTGGGAGCGTCAAGGCCACGCACATCACCAGTGACCTGCTCACCATCGCCGCGCTTTGCGCGATGGAGCTTCGTAGAAGAAGACTCAGAGCGAACCCGAGCACCCCCTAAAGCGCGCGATCGTGGCCGCGCGCGAATTCAACGACGAAAATTTGCAGTGACGTCTAATTCGGGAACGCTCTTCGACGCCCGCACGCGCGCAAAAGGGATCATGATTTTTCGCGAAGCAATTTGTTCAGGTCGGCAGAAGCAGCGCCATCAGCCAATAGGTTGAATGTGCCGTTTCCTAGGATGTCTTGCGCGGCGCGAAGGAATGCGCCCCATGCGGTCAGCGCAAGGCCGGAGCCGACAGAGATTCGACGCACACCGAGATCAGTCAGCTGCGATAGCGACAGCTGATGGTTGAATCCGGAGACAAGCACGTTGACTGATTTCGGTGCGACTGCTTTCACGATTTCTGCAATCTCGTTTGGATCACTTGCGCCCGGCGCGTAGAGACAATCCGCGCCGGCTTCAGCGTATCCGACGAGTCGATCAAGCGAGGTTCGGAACGGAGTCGGATCGCCGACCAGCCACGCTTCGCAACGCCCAGTCAGCACCACGCCGATTCCTGAACCGTCAATCGCAGAACGCGCAGCGCGAATGCGGTCGAGCGCGAGGTTTTCTTCATAGAGTGGCGCATCGGTGCGCCCCGTGCTGTCTTCAATCGATAAACCAGCAACACCAGTGTCGATACAGAGTCGCACGTTTGCTGCAACGTCTTCGGGTTGATCCGCGTATCCGTTCAAGAAGTCTGCGTTCACCGGGAGTGCCGTTGCTTTCACGATTTGTTTGATATGGACGAGCATTTCGTCCCGCGGAACGCCGCCATCTGGTTTGCCGCGCGAAAAAGCGAAGCCCGCCGAAGTCGTGGCGAGCGCTTTAAACCCGAGGTGTTCGAGATAAACGGCCGTACCGATGTCCCACGGGTTTGGAAGAACGAAGCACCCGGACTCGTGCATCGCACGAAAACTTTCAGCAGCAAATTTTTGCGTTGAGGTCATGTCATGAAATTGTGAGACCGAGCGTTAGCAGGCCGTGAACTTCAGGCGGGCGCAGATGTAAGGTAGGCAACTTGCCTGATCGGTCGAGCAGGTTCGCCACGAATCCCGTCCAGTGGTGGACTTGCCAGCGTGAAATACGGGCAGGGTGGCTGTGTTACCGCGCAGATTTCCAAATCTGGCGCAATGGTCCGTCGACGCCGTAGATCGGGTCGTTATCGGGCATCGGGAGAGCGGCGATTTTGTGATCGGCTTCGGGCCGCTCGCCCGGCATGCCGCGAAGCAAATCCCAGTCGCGGCCATCAGGGTACCCTCCGACAACGGCAAAATCCGCGCTTCCACTGATCTTCTGATGAGCGACGCCGGCTGGAATTACAATTACGTCGCCGGCATGCAGCTCTACATTTCTGCCGTGCTTGCCACCGAGCTGCAGAGTCGCGTTGCCGCTGTAGACGCCCAGCGCTTCATGCGTGGTGCTGTGATAATGGGCAAACGAATAGACGCCGTTTCGCCACGAATTCGTCCAATCGTTGCCAATCATGCATTCTTCCACGACCGATCCACTGTCTCCGTCTTTCGTTGCGAGTGCCTGTCGATACACGAGCAGCGGCAGCACGCTATTTGGAAAAACGCCGTCGTCTGTAAATCTGAACTGCTCTGGCTGAACGAATTCTCGCGTGATCATCGGGTGGGCTTTTCCATGCAGCGCATTATCGCGCCAGTAGAGGGAGACGGTTGTATTTCGGTAATATTCACGTAAAACAATCGCGTATTGCCTTTGCAAACGTCGTGCGTATTGCAAACACGTAGCGGGGTTCGCATGGAACAGTCAATCGGCATTTCCCAACTCGTCGAGCATCTTTTCCGCCACGAATCGGGAAAAATGGTCGCGACGCTCACCCGAATCTTCGGAATTGAGCATTTGAACCTTGCGGAGGATGTAGTGCAAGAGGCGCTTTCGCGTGCGTTGCAGACGTGGCCGTATCGCGGAATTCCGGAGAATCCCTCCGCGTGGATCATGAGGGCGTCGCGCAATCTCGCGCTCGACGTCATCCGTCGGCAAAAGACTTTCCGGGCGAAAGAAGCTGAGATCGCGGGGCTGATCGAACGCGACGGGTCTCCCTCCGAAGGTGCAATTTTTCCAGAACACGAAATTGCCGACGACCGATTGCGGATGATGCTCGTGTGCTGTCACCCCGTCATTCCGGCGGAAGCGCAGGTGGCGCTGGCGTTGAAAACGCTCTGCGGCTTTAGTGTCACCGAAATCAGTCGCGCATTCCTCACGACGGAAGCGGCGATTGCAAAGCGGCTGACGCGGGCGAAGCAAAAAATCCAGGAAGCGCGCGTTCCATTTGAGATTCCTGAAGGTGAGGAGTTGGCGCGGCGGCTCGACAGCGTTCTGCAATCGCTTTATCTGCTCTTCAGCGAAGGCTACAAAGCATCGGGCGGCGACAAGCTCATCCGTGAAGAATTATGTAAAGAGGCGATTCGCCTCACCGAACTGCTGGCGCAACATCCCGCGGGCAACGAGCCGAAGACGCATGCGTTACTAGCTCTGATGTTGTTGAACACGGCGCGGCTTCCAGCGCGGCAAGACGACGAAGGAAATCTGGTCCGCCTCGAAAAACAGGACCGAACGCACTGGGACCAGGCGATGATCGAGCGCGGCATGGGCCACCTGCGCGAATCGGCTTCGGGTGATTCGATGAGTGAATATCATCTCCAAGCCGGCATTGCCGCCTGTCACGCCACAGCGAAAGATTATCAGGCGACTGATTGGGGTAGGATTCTGTCGCTTTACGACCGATTGATGGAATTTGATGATTCGCCTGTGGTGGCGCTTAACCGCGCAGTTGCTGTTGCCAATGTTCGCGGTCCAAAAGCAGGACTCGAGGCCGTGAAGGCAATCCGCGACTCGCGAAAGTTGAATTCCTATTACCTGCTGTACGCGGTGATTGGCGAATTCGAGCTCCGCTTAAATCACCGGCAGCCTGCTGTCGAACAATTCCGCAAAGCGTTCGAACTGGCAGAGACGAAATCCGAACGCGCGTTTCTTTTAAAACGAATGCAGGAGTGCGAGGAGTAAGGGGCGCCTTTCCTGTCATTCTGAGCGAAGCGAAGAATCTCTGATCATTCAGTCGCGCGATCCTCAGAGGTCCCGCGGTCAGAGATGTTTCGCTTTGCTCAACATGACAGATACCGTCGGGCTGAAATTTTGAAATAATTGTCGCAAATGGACGTCTTTCGTTCGTCTTATGTGCAAAATCGCACACAACAGAAAGGCAAAAATATGAGCAGGGCAGAGAAGAAACAGGTCGCCAACATCGTTTGGTTCGAAATTCCCGCCGATAATCCGGAACGCGCCAAAACGTTTTATAAAAATTTGTTCGGCTGGAACATCAACCCATTTCCCGGGTCGGGTGATTATTGGCACATCGATACGGGCGGCGCAGATGAGACTCCGGACGGGGCGTTGAAAAAGCGTAAGCGGCCGGAAGAGCCAATCATCAACTACGTCAGCGTCAATTCGGTCGACAAGTACACTGACAAAATCGCGAAGCTCGGCGGCAAAATCTGCATGGCGAAAACGGCCGTGCCCCAGATGGGCTATTTCGCTGTCTTCCAGGATACCGAGGGCAATTCGTTTGGGATTTGGGAGAGCGATCCGGCGGCTGTCCGGACAAAATAATTTGTCCTAAACTGGACCGCTCGTTCGTCGTAGTTCTGAAAAGTCGAAAACAATCAACTATCAACCATCAACTAGGAAACTAATATGAACACACAAGATCAGAATGGATACATGCTGCTGTATCGGAGCGACGAATGGTACAAAAGGCTTTCGCGCGAAGAGCTGCAGAACCTCAACAACGAGAACAAAGTCTGGATCGAAAAATTGACTGCGCAGGGCAAAGCCACACCTGGCCGCGCGCTTGAACGCAGGGGCGCCATCGTTTCCGGCAAAAACGGCCGGTTCGTTACCGACGGACCATTCGCTGAATCGAAGGAAGCAATTGGCGGATATCTGGTGCTGAATGTCGAGACGATCGACGAAGCCATTGCCATTGCGCAGAGCATCCCGGGCCTGGCTTATGGCGGCTCAATCGAAGTGCGCCCAGTGGCTGAAGAATGTCCGCTCGATGTGCTCGCACGCGAATTGGCGCAAGAAGAACAACTTGCAACCGTTTAAACTCAACACCACTTAATTCTCAATCACCAACCACAGAATATGAACACACAAAATCAGAACGGATACATGCTGCTGTTTCGCGGTAACGATTGGATCAAGGGCCTTTCGCCCGAGGAAAAACAGAAGGTCACAGACCAATGGATGGCGTGGTTCAGGCGACTGACCGACCAGGGCAAAGCTGTCGCCGGCAACCCGCTCGAGCGCGAGGGCAAAATCGTGTCGGGCAAAAACCGCGTGGTCTCCGACGGTCCGTTCGCGGAGTCGAAGGAAGCGATCGGCGGCTACTTCCTGCTCGATGTCGCCACCATGGATGAAGCGGTGGCGATCGCACAGGAATGCCCCGGCTTGCCGTACGGCATTCGCGTGGAGGTCAGGCCTGTTGCGCCGGAATGTCCGGTCGCGAGTGAGCTGCGAACGGAAGCGCAGTTCGCGCAAGTCTAGGGCGATGCAACCCGAGAATGTCTCATGCCTCGTTACATTGACGGGTTTGTGATTCCTCTTCCCAAGAAGAACCTGAATACCTACCGCCGCCTGGCTCAGAAAGCAGGCAGCGTTTGGAAAGAACACGGCGCGCTCGAGTTTCGCGAATGTGTCGGGGACGATCTGAACGTGAAAATGGGACTGTCGTTCCCGCGCGGAATTAAGACGAAGCCCGGTGAGACGGTGCTGTTCTCTTATATTGTGTTCAAGTCGCGCGCCCATCGCGACCGCGTTAACGCAAAGGTGATGAAAGACCCGCGTATGGCAAAGATGATGGAATCAGCGCCGATGCCGTTCGATGCCAAACGAATGATGTACGGCGGATTCAAGACAATCGTCGAAGTCTGACGTCCGCCCTGGCAGTTGGCGCAGAATCGGAGCTGATCGCGCAGCAATTATTTTCTAAACCGCGGTCCGAACAACCAAACCAACAAAACTGGAGAACACCAAAATGAAACTCGAGACCTTGGAACCGACAGCGGATTCAAGCGAAATAGATCCAAAGGTTGTGTCACGAGCCGAGTGGCTCGTGGCGCGAAGAGATTTACTAACACGAGAGAAGGAACTGACGCGATTGCGCGACGAAGTCAGCCGGCATCGCCGCGAGTTGCCGTGGGTGAAAGTTGATAAGCAATACGCTTTCGACGGAGCGAACGGCAAGGAAACGCTCAACGATTTATTCGACACGCGCAGCCAGCTGATCATCTATCATTTTATGCTCGGCCCCGGATGGGGAGAAGGATGCAAAAGCTGCTCGTATCTGGCCGATCATTTTGATGGCGCGAACTGGCATCTGCCGCACCGCGACGTGACGTTTGTGGTTGTCTCACGCGCGCTGCTGTCAGAGATCGAGGCATACAAGAAACGGATGGGTTGGCGGTTCAAGTGGGTCTCGTCGCACGCCAACGATTTCAATTTCGATTATCACGTTTCCTCCACGGAGGAGGAGAAGGCGAACGGGAACATGTATTACAATTACCAACTGCAAGATTGGGTCACTGAGGAAATGCCCGGCCTCAGCGTGTTTTACAAAGACGAAACCGGCGACGTTTACCACACCTATTCCACGTATGCGCGCGGGCTCGACCTCTTGATCGGCGCTTACAATTTCCTCGACCTCGTTCCGAAAGGCCGCGACGAGCACGACATCGATGCTAGCGGCTGGGTTACGATGGATTGGGTGCGACGCCACGATGAATACTGAGCGGAATCCAAAACGAGGAGTAAGAAAATGAATCGCGTCACTCACTTTGAAATTTACACCGATGATCCGGTAGCAGTGCAGCCGTTTTACCAGGACGTGTTCGGCTGGAAGTTCAATAAGTTCGAAGGCGGCCCCATCGAGTACTGGCTGATCACAACCGGCGACGATAAGGAGCTGGGAATCAACGGCGGCATTACTCGTCCGCGCGAAGGGCAAAGCTCCGGGACTTTGAACACGATCGC
>DATBDI010000460.1:0-3692 GCA_036270025.1 Candidatus Udaeobacter sp.
ATGGCGGCGAAAGCCGTTGGGGTGAACACCGGGAAGCGCGCGGTGCGGAAGGTGGTGGGATCGAAGAACACTGCCTGACGACTGCGGCGGCGAGGCGAGTTGAGCCAAACTGGAGCGCCAGCTGTAAGAGCAGCGGAGCCATCCACCGCGTTGATCGCTGTATCAATCGGTCCACGGAGATTCCAGGTTGTGGCGTTGTCGTCGGTGTACGTGAACAGGTTGCTGTTCTTCTCATTTGAGGCCATGATCTCATACTAGAACGCGAGTCAAGTTTAACTCTGCTAGCGTATGCTAGCAGAGTGGGGTTACCCTCCGGATGGTTCAGTGCAACTGGCGAGGGCCTGGTGCTGTTCGATACGTTCGAAACTATCGGCTATATCGGGCTCTATATCCCGGCCGACACAGAACATGCGCCGTGGCGCTCAAACGACGCCCCGCTACGGACCGGGTTCGCCGGTGGAGTCGGGTTCGGTTTGAGCCCTGATGTCGGAGACGGCATCGACCCTGTGCCAGATGGTTTTGACGCCACGGTAGAGGTTTTCCATTGGCATTGGCTGCAATTCCAGTACGAAGCCTGGATCGTCACCAACCTGCCGATCAACTCGGGAACGTGCTTCTTCTGGAAGCTGAGTCCTGACCTGACTCTCTATTACGAGTTCCACGGACCGTAGAAGAGGGTCAGGCGTCGCTCCTCCGTCGAGCCACCGCTGGGACCAGTACTACATGCTGGGAGCATGTATAGCTGCAAAGAAAACCCGCCCGTCCTGCGCGTGTCGTCTGACGCGCCTGTTGGTATTCGGTACCGTGGACGCGGGTTAACGCAAGGATGCGCCGGCATGCCGGCGCACCCGAGCGGGCGCTGGTGCCCGCGTGCACGTGCGGGATGCACGCGACGCGCCTACGTATGCGCGCACGCGAGGGTGTGTCGCCGCCGGCCAGTATAGGGCAAAGACTGCTTAAGAGAGCCGTGGCGTGCCCTTGGCCCGTCGGATCGACTCTTCGAGCCTGTCCGGGCTAACCGCGTCAGAATCGGCTCCTATGAAGCGTAGTAGCACAGGGTCCCTGACGCCGTGGTCGCGTACCAGGTGGCAGGCGAATACGATGCGCGTGAAGTACTGCTCTCGGCAGTCGTAGCAGTGATAACCAACGAATGCGTACCGGTCTAGGGTCCGGCATACCCAACTGTCTCTGCTCACAGGCCAGATCATACAGCCAGCGGGGAACCGCGAGGGCTTGGTGTGAGACAGAGCTTCCTTCGCGGTTCCCCGCTCGCTGATCGTACCTGGCCTGGGAGCTAGGCGGTGGGCTGGACCGCCCAGAAGTCTCCGAAGTGCTGAAACTGGCCCACGGTCATCGTCTGGTAGACGCTAGCCCACCCAGGGGCCGAATTGGCTAGCCGCAGGTTTCCGTCTGCGTCCATTCCCCTCACGCCTGTCCAGTGATACCAGCGGGTCGATCCCATTATCAGCGGGCAACTCCAATCGCGGTCGATCAGCGTCGACCATTCGATCGTGCTGTTCTTTGCTGAGAACGGTTGCATGGATAGCCAGCGCACGATTCCTGCACCAGTGCCATCCAACAATCCGAGTTCCGGCGTGGCAATCCCCTGATCCACGAAGCTCCATGCAACGTCTAATTCCTCCCAGCCCCACGTCAGCGCTCGCCCCATCCAGGCGGCCGCGGCGGCGGAGCAATCCCAATCGCGCTGTTGCCGTGGCTGGTCCGCAAACGCGTCGTAGTCATAGGCGAAACAGGCCATAAACCCTCCCCGACAGGGGGACTATACGTAACGTATACACCCCGTTCCGGGACGTCTTCGCGGAAATCACCATTCACTGGCAGACGCCAGGAAGACCGGAACGCCAGCGCGGTCGACCGGTGACCTCGCGGGCCGCGTAGTGTGCCGCGACCCTGGTGGAACTCAGCGCTGAGTTATAGAACGCGACCTCACTGTAGAAGATGCCGGCATGGTTGCCGAGTGTCGGGTTGTAGTGGCCCAGGTTCATGGCCGCATAGCCGACACTGACTAGCGACCAGCTGGTGGGTACCGCCGTGATCGATGGCGACAAGGCAGCGCCATCAAGGTAGAGGGTGGTGGTGGTCAGTCCGATGGACAGTGCGAGGTGGTGGAATGCGCCATCCTGCAGGTAGCCAGGCGTCGTCTGGTAGGTCTGCGAGTGGTTGGCACTCGTGTTGTCTTGCATCTGCGCGATAAGGTTTCGGGATAGGTCAAAGACCGACACGAACACCGCCGGTGCTTCAAAACCCCAACTGAACATCACCCGGCTGGCGCCTGATCCGTTACCTGGCCCGGACACCACCGCCACCCATGCTTCCAGTGTCATCGCAGTGACGCTACTGAACGACTGCCGGCTATTCGCCCACATGTGGCCGGACTGAACGAGCAGGAATGAGCCGCCGTTTTGGGCGACGCCGGTGTAGTTCGACACAACGCCTGAGCAGTTGTCCGTGGTCAGTGTTTCCTCGCCCGCCACCAGGTAGGTAGTGGGGTCCGCGCCAATCGACGCTGACGCCACTCCACCAGGCTCATTCATGCGGAAGTAGTAGACGGGCGAGTCAGCCAGGACCACGTCTGCGTAGGCCACGGCTACGCGCTACCAAGTGCCGGAACAAGCTCCGTAATCTCGACACTGGTCGCCATCCCGCAGTTGTACCCAATGCGGGAGATGCCGGGAGTGGCTCCAAGGTAAATCTGAGGTGCATGCCAAACTGGACGACGAGCTTCCCAGCCATTGGAGTTTCCAAACGCGACGAACCCAAGATCGAAAATCCGCGCCGGGTCTGATGTGTCGAACCCCGTACCCGGAGCGAAAGTGAGACCGTCCACGATGATGCCGATGATGCCACTCACGCTCAATTCCCCAACTCCGCTGATCGTGTGCGACGGACCCAGCGTGTACGACATCGCGCCGGTTGCCATCGCGATGAGACTGACCAGCTGGTAGAGGCCCATTAGCTGCGTCTGTAGCTGGTTGAACTGACTCGTGAGGTCCAGCGGGGAACAGAGGTTGGCGTTGCTAGGCGGGTCGACGGGCCACGCCGGCGGCGGTGGCTGCACCGTGTTCGGTGGGACCAGGATGTCGCAGACGCAGTAGTGGGGCCAGGCGTAATACAGCGCCAGCCCCACGTACTTGCTCAGGATCGTCTGTGTCTTCGCCGGATCCAGTACATCAGTAAAGTCAGACTCCACAGGATCGCCGGGATAAACGGCTCCGGTGGCACAAAAGTCATGGGTCACCACCGGCAGGAAGCCGAGCATCCCGACGAGGTTCAGGACGGCAAGGGGTGCATCGACCAGGACGAGCGCAAGATCGGCAATGGTCAGAACGAGGTTCGGCGCAATGCCAACTTGCGCGTGTCCGAGTGAGCACCATTGATCGCCCGGGCTGGGCATAGGTTGCTATGCGTGGTCCGCCAGGTTGCGAGAGGTCTTTGCGACTGGCTGCCGCTCAGGGATTTTCTGCGACAGGCTGTACGTCACCGTGGTCCCGGAGCCTGGGATCGAGATGGCGACGGTGGTTGCGCCGGTGATGGCGGCGAAAGCCGTTGGGGTGAACACCGGGAAGCGCGCGGTGCGGAAGGTGGTGGGATCGAAGAACACTGCCTGACGACTGCGGCGGCGAGGCGAGTTGAGCCAAACTGGAGCGCCAGCTGTAAGAGCAGCGGAGCCA
>DATBDI010000461.1:0-2675 GCA_036270025.1 Candidatus Udaeobacter sp.
CGTTGCCATTATAGCCGCCCCAGATGATCATTTCATTGTCTCCCCACACCGCTGTGTGAAGCTGTCGAGCAGAAGGAGCGCCCGTGAGGCTGGTGGCTGTCCAGGTATCCGTGCCCGGGTTGTATCTCCCGCCGGTGTTAAGGTCGCTAGCTCCACCACTGCCGCCCCAGACGATCATTTCATTGCCAGTCCACACCGCGACGTGAAGAGACCGCCCATCAGGGGCGTTAGTCCTGCTGGTGACCGTCCAACTATCCATGCTGGGTGTGTATCTGCCACCGGTGTTTAAATAGCTTGTATCATATCCGCCCCAGACAATCATCTCCGTGCCAGTCCAGATTGCGGTGTGGAGCCCTCGACGAGAGGGCGCATTGTTGATGCCGGTGTTCGTCCAACTATTCTTGCTCGGATTGTATCTCCCGCCAGTGTTGGTTAAATTGACAAGGTCAGTTGTACCTCCCCAAACGATCATTTCGCTGCCACTCCAGACAGCCGTGTGAAGGTCGCGGCCATCCGGCGCGTTGTCGGTGCTGGTAGCTGACCAGGTATCTGCGCTGGGATTGTACCTCCCGCCAGTGTTCACGAGTCCGGCGCTGTATCCGCCCCAGACGATCATTTCACTGCCCGTCCACACGGCCGTGTGCTTCTCTCGCGCAGTGGGCGCGTTAGTCGTGCTTGTCGCGGTCCAGCTGTTCGCGACCGGATTGTATCTTCCGCCCGTGTTGGAATCGCCGCTGTCGCCATACCCACCCCAGACGATCATTTCACCGCCACCCCACACCACCGTGTGCCCCTCTCGAGCAGTCGGCGCGTTCGTAGTATTGGTGGCTGTCCAGCTATCGGTGCCAGGATCGTAGTTCCCGCCAGTGTTCGCAAAGTTTCCGCCAAATCCGCCCCAGACGATCATTTCACTGCCCGTCCACACTGCTGTGTGACTCTCTCGAGCGGTGGGTGCGTTGATGACGGTGGTGGCTGCCCAACTGTCAGTGCTGGGATCGTATCTCCCGCCTGTGTTTACCGTGCTTGGATTGCCATCATAGCCACCCCAAACGATCATTTCACTGTCCGTCCAGACCGCGGTGTGGCCCCACCGGCCAGAAGGCGCATTAACACTACTGGTGGCTACCCAACTGTCAGTGCTGGGATTGTATCTCCCGCCGGTGTTAAAGAACTCAACGCCGTATCCGCCCCACACAATCATTTCGCTACCGGTCCAGACGGCTGTATGAGAGCTCCGCGGAGCAGGCGCATTCGCGGCGGTTATGGCTGTCCAACTGTCTATACTCGGATTGTATCTGCCGCCAGTGTTCAGCTCGCAGTTTGCGAAACTACATTCAGCCCCGCCCCAGACGATCATTTCGCTGCCAGTCCACACTGCCGTGTGACCTTTTCGACCATCCGGCGGACCAGCGGTAGCCGTCCAAGTGTCATCGATGCATCCGCCCGTCCCGATTGTGGGAAGAGTATAGCTAGCAGCTGGTACCGCTAGCTCGTTGGTCTCGCGGTTTTCTGCTGTACTTAGCCAGGACTCCAACGGCTCTTTCAACCATGAGATCGTAGCAAGCCTTAAGTGATCATCCGTTTTCTCGATTACTGTCATCGCGTAGTAACGGCTCTCGTCTTCCTGTAACCGGCTTACTTTTCCAGTGGGTATGCTCTCGCAGGCTTCGCTGGCGCGTTTGGAGTGCGCTGACATGCCAGCGCTTTTGAAAGCGGCGATCCTGCCGTCGCGCGACCGCACTCCAAAAATGGCCGCCAGTGTCTGCACAGTTTGGTCCCATTCGCGGCTGTTGACGTTGACCGCGTGCGTAGCGGCGCGGTTTTGCTCCTCATGTGAGCTGTCGCTTTTGACGAATTCAATCTCGCTATAAGTCCCACCGAGCTGTTTCATCTCCTCGACGGTGTTATGGACCGTTAGCTCAGCCTCTGCGCGCTCTCTCAGGTGGCCGTGGATTCTCTCGTCGTAGGGATACCAGGACGTGATTAAGCGGTCAGCTAACGCAGGCCCTGCCAAACACTCGGCGATCACAAAGGGATCGTTTCCGAGGGCGTCGAAGAGTTCGCTCAACACGTCCGGCTGTCTGGTGTGCTTAGCCATGCGATCCATTTCACCTTGTAGCTGCGCGGCGGTGATCGGCCGTTGCCAGTAATCGTCCAGCGCCTGTGATTTGCGCAGATAGTCCGCAACTTTCTTTTCAAGCTGCGCCTGAGACATCACCGGATCGAGCGATGGCTTGGCATCGGAGCGCTCCCCGCGATTGCGGGGCCAGGTGCGATGACGCCAGTACACGTCCTCAATTGCTCGCTGATAAGCTACGCGTTCGGCAAACGTCAGCGTCCTCGGAGAAGCATTCGCAGGTGCTTCCGAGCGGAAGAAGGCTGGGAGTGTACCAGCCGCGATAAAGCCTGTAACTGCACTGAGAAGGAGAACGGCTAAAGTGCGGGGAGTAAAAAAAGCAGACCGAGCCGTGGATTTCCTTTGCATGTACAATTTTTAGGGGATGGTGGCTCGGTTTCGGATTGCCTATTAGGGGCTATAGGGTAGCCGCATCTTACGGTCTCGGACGCGCGGTAGGGCGCGGTGAAGGCGGAGGGGGTATCGGTGTAATGTGAGGCGGAGGAGTGGGACGCGGTGCTGTCGTAGGGAATGGCGAAGGCGGCGGCGGGACCGGTGT
>DATBDI010000462.1:0-4115 GCA_036270025.1 Candidatus Udaeobacter sp.
TGCCGACTATACCAAAGCAATCGAACTCGGCTCCACGAATCCGGCCGCTTACAACAATCGCGGCAACGCCAGGTCGGAGACTAACGACCGGGATGGCGCAATTGCGGATTACACACGCGCAATCGAACTCAAACCCGATTACGCACGCGCCTACTACAATCGTGCAGTCCTGAAGAAGGAAAAGGGGGACAAGGCTGGGGCTGCCGCCGATTTCAAACGGGCGCAAAAGCTGGACCCCGAGTTAATAGACGAACGGTCGGCCCCGGATTCGAGCAGTGATCGCGCCATCGGGAATGGTGAAGCGAAGGAAACAACAGTCAGTCTCCTGGACGGCAAGCTGAAGCTCGATATCCCGTCGGATTTCTCGCGTGATCCAGACGATCCGAAGGATCCAAAAACGGTTGCCAAATTCTCCGGTCCGGATGGCGCGTGGGGAACAGTCTTGCGCGGGACGCATGGACTTACGCCGGACAAACTGGAGGGCTATCTCAAGACCCGGGTCGCCGAATACTCGAAAAGCTTCAAGTGGCTACCGAAAGATTCGCACCTTCAATGGCTGAAAAAAGACATCGTCACGATCAATGGACGCAAATGGGCGGACTGGAGCTTCGTGCCGACGATGAAAGGAGGGAAGGACTATTCCCACAATCCTGTCTACACGCGTAACCTCACCACTTCCTACAATGGTCAACTTCTCGAGATTAACTTTACTTCAAATCTCAACACGGATCCCAGCTTGAAAGCAGAGATCGATCACATCATGGAGTCGGTGCATCTGGAAGAATGAAAACTGCACTAGTTATCGCGCTGTTGTTTGCGTTCGTTGCCACAGCCGGCGCGGCGCCGGCGTACCACGACTACAAACCTGGCGAATTTCTCGTTATCAAAGGCGGGGAATCTCCTGATAAGACGCTTTCCATTGTTTCCGGTGAGAACAAGACAGGCGACTTCGGCGTCTATTTGATGGACGTTAAAACGAAAACAGTGCTTGCCCGGTTCGAAGATGTTGAGACGAGTTGGGACACTGCTCCAGAAGGATACCGCGCGCAATGGTCGCCCGATTCGAAGTACGTCGGAATTGCGTCCTATGGTGATCGGCGTTGGGAGGTCAATGTCATCTACCGAATTGAAGATCGGTGCGCGTACTTGATTGAAACGCCCAACCTTCTGTGTCACGCCGTGCCCGATTTTTGCCGACTAGCTGAAGAACTCGGAGGCGTGCTTACAGAATTTTATCCATCAAGCCAACAGCAGCGGCAGCCGTATGAGATGAAAAGCGAGGACGGCGTAAACACTCCGTGGAAAGTCCGCCAGATGTCGGGTTATTCCTGGATTGTAAAGTGGATTTCGCCGACGCGGTTCATGATTAGCGAAGAAGCTGACTTTCAAGTGAAGGATCGCGATCCTGCGACGTCAGTGGGTAAATATGGCGAGGTTGAAAAATTTGCGCGGGGAATCGATGACCCGCATCATCCCGAGAATCTCAGCAACTACGACCTGTACCAAGTGTCGTTCAAAGCCGAAGGCGAATGCGAACTCTTGCAGGGGGATAAATGTCGAGTTCTGAAAACGCAACCTATCGCCAGAGAAAAGAAAAAGGAGGACTAGCTCCCGATTGCTCCGCGAAGAACGCCTAAATGAGGAATTCGCTCTTTTTTGAATTGTCAGGGTGTTGTTACCTTCATTGCAGGCCTTACAAAAGGCAGCTCTTAGCGATCACATTTAACTGTACGTTAAACACCGATCCCAAGTTAAAGGAAGAGATCAACCACATTATGGACTCGGTGCATTTGGAGGAATAACGCTGTAGGTGCAAATCCAACGTCTTCTTTACGTCACCTACCTTGATATCAAGCCCCGTTGTGATCTCCTTTCTAAATCATGAAAAGTGTTAGATGGTTGGTGCTGGCCTTTGCTCTTTTTCCCGCCGTCCTCCAGGCAGCGGCGGAGATTACATGCACCTCGCCGGACGGCAGGTTCGCGCTCCGCATGGCGCGCGCCGAGGAGAAAATGAGCATTATCGACAAGAAATCGCAAAAGGTCGTGCAGGAGCTGGAATGGACGGGCAATTCGTCTGAAAATGACGCGAAGCTGGTTTGGTCAGCGGATTCGAAGCGCGTAGTGTATGTGAGACCGTGGCGCAGGGGCGTGGATCTGTACGTGTATTTCCGCAAGGGCAACTCCTTTAAGCCAGTGGCGCTACCGGAGGACATTCCAGCACCCGCGCTGCCAGACAGGAGAGACCGTAAGGGCACGTCGGTTTATTCAAAGAGTTGGGATTGGAAGGACGTGAAGGAATGGAGCAAGTCCGGGGCGCTGATCTTTTCCTACGGTGTAGAGAATGACAATAACGAGCGCGACGAGATTACCCTGACCATCACTTTTGACGACAAGAACAAGGCACGGGTGCTGAAAACGGAATGCACCGTGGGTCATTACTTGACGAGTGCCGCCAACAAGGAAGCCGATGGCGATCACGACGGCGCCATCGCCGACTATAGTCATGCTATCGAACTCGACAACAAAAGCGCGGATACCTATGTGAGTCGTGGAGAGGCGAAGGAATCCAAAGGCGACCTTGAAGGCGCCATCGCTGACTATGACCAAGCTATCAAACTCGATCCCAAGAACAGCGCCGCCTATTCCGGCCGGGCCAGCGTCAAGACTACCCGAAACGACCTCGATGGCGCCATCGCCGACTACAGCCGAATCATTGACTTCGATTCTAAGAGCAGCGACGCCTATATCAATCGAGGCGCGGTCTTCTATGCGAAAACTTCCTGGAAAGAAGCACTCGACGACTTCCGTCACGCGATGGAACTTGGCGACGATGCCGGACACGCGCGCATTTTGGTCTGGCTGGTCCGTGTGAAACAAGGTGAGAAAGTCGCGGACGACAAGGAACTCGCCGCGAGCCTGGCCGAAATGAAATCCGAGGACGGCGAATGGGACTCCATGCTTGCGAGATTCGTGCTCGGTCAAGTTTCCGAAGAGGCTTTATTGAAGGGCGCCGCCGCCTCCGAGAAGAAGGTTTTGGACTGTGAGGCATGGTATTACATAGCCATCAAACGTTTGCTCGCCGGCGACAAGAAGGCGGCGGCCGAAGATTTAAAGAAATGCCTCGCCACGACCAGAGAAAAACTCCCCCTGTATCATTGGATTCCCACTCCGGAACCCAGGCTTGCCGGCTGGGAACTGAAGGCCCTCGGCGACTCACCTTGATTAGGACAATGGGTTGCCGTGCAAATGGTGGCGATCGACCGCGCAAATGGGCAGACTGGAGCTTTGTTCCAGTGTTAAAGGGCAAGAAGAATTACTATCACAACCCGGTGTATACGCGTAATCCCACCACTTCCTACAAGGGTCAGTTGTTAAAGATAAACTTTACCTCAAACCCAAACACCGATCCCAAGTTAAAAAAAGAGATCGACAACATTATGAAATTCAGTGCACTTGGAAGAATGAGAAGTACACTAATTCTCACGTTGTTGTCGTCGCTCGTTGCGGCATTTGCAGTCGCCGCGGAAGGCAGCCCAGAGGAGGTGATTCGCGCGCTTTACAAGGCTCACCGGCCGTGGGAGAACAAAGAACTCAACCTCGGCAATCGAGCCGTGCTGTCGAGATATTTTAGTCCCGAACTAACCAAGTTATTCCTAAAGAATGCGCAGTTGGAGCGGGACTGTCCCAAGGGCGACCTTTGTGGACTCGATTTCGACCCAATCCTTGGAGCTCAGGACTTCGACGACCACCTCAACTTTAAGCTTCGCATCACTGAGGTAACGCCGCCGCAAACTGGCCGATTCGAAGCACGCTTCAAATTATTTAACGAAGAGAAGCCTGAGCAAGAGCAAGTACTCGTTTTCCAACTTGTTCAGGTGAAAGACGGATGGCGCATTGACGACATCATTTATACCAAGGATAACGCCTCACTGAAGGCAGTAATTACCGCGATTCTTGACGAGGCGGTGCATCTTAAAGAATGAAAGAGCGGTTGAAGCGGATGAGATATGAATAAAGCATCTCGCTGGCTCGGCTCACTCATTGGCGGATCGCTCTTCATGGCGAGACGGCTTTTCATCTTCGTCCCGATAGTAACCTCGCTTTTACTACCGAGT
>DATBDI010000463.1:0-8642 GCA_036270025.1 Candidatus Udaeobacter sp.
GCCGAGTCCGAGGGTTCGGAAAACATGTGAGTTCTCCGCGATCTCCCTGATCGGGTAGCTGGCGTTATCGACGATGATCTCCTGCGCGGTGATGAAAATCCGCACCGCCGCCTTAAACCGCTCGACGTCGAAATCGCCATCTGCGGTTTTGAACTTCATCAGATTTAGCGAAGCGAGATTGCACGCGGTGTTGTCAAGGAACAGATATTCACTGCACGGGTTCGTGGAATTTTGCCGATCCGTTCCCTTACAGGTGTGCCACTTGTGAATTGTGGTGTCGAATTGCATTCCAGGATCACCGCAGATCCATGTGCCCTCGGCGATTTTGCGCAGCAATGTGCGGGCGTCTTTTTTCTCGCACGGCTGACCATCCGTCACGCGACGCGTCCACCATTCACGGCCTGCGAGCGCCGCGTCCATAAAATCGTCGCTCACCCGTACGCTGACGTTTTCATTTTGATACATCACCGAGCCGTACGCCTCGCCGTTATAACTGCCGTCGTAACCATGCTCGATCAGGGCCCACGCTTTCTTTTCCTCTTTTTGCTTGGCCTCGATGAACTCTTCAATGTCCGGATGCCAATCTTTCAGCGTGTTCATCTTGGCAGCGCGCCGGGTTTTGCCGCCGCTTTTCACGACATTAGCAATCTGGTCGTAAACTTTCAGGAACGAGAGCGGCCCGCTGGGCTTGCCGCCGCCGCTCAATTTTTCTCTCGTTGACCGCAACGACGACAGATCCGTCCCGGTGCCGCTGCCGTACTTGAAAAGCATCGCCTCACTCATGGCCAGACGCATGATGTCTTCCATCGTGTCGCCCACGCTTTGGATGAAGCAGGCGCTGCCCTGCGGATACTCATATTGCGACGGCGCGCGTTCGGCTTTGCCAGTTTCGCGGTTGTAAAAGTAGTTCCCGGCGCCGCCGTCTTTGCCGACGCCGTATTGGTGGTACAAGCCAACGTTGAACCACACCGGCGAATTAAACGCGCCGTGCTGGTTCAGGCAGAGCCAGGTCAGCTCGTCGTAGAAATTTTCAGCAGCTTGGGCATCCGCGAAGTAGTCGTCGGCGATTCCCCAGTCGGTAATCGTTCGAGTCACGCGGTGGATCAATTGCCGCACTGACGTTTCTCGTCCGCCGTTGTAAGGATCAGTGCCATTCGCGATATCACCGTAGAAATATTTTGAGACCGCAATTTTTGTCGCCAATTCGCTCCAATTCTTCGGCACCTCGATGTTTTCCTGCTTAAAAATAACCTTGCCGCCGTCGTCGGTGATTTCCGCCGTGCGCTCCTCCCATTGGATTTGATCAAAAGGCGCAACCGCAGCGTCGCTGAATACGCGGTCAAAGCGCAGCCCGGCGTTTTTCTTTTTCTCAATGGCAGTTTTTTGGCGTATTGCGGATCGAGGCGACGAACTGAGCGAAGCGGGCTGAATTCCGGGTTTTAGTTGAATCATGGCGACGAGGGAGGGTTGAGGTTTCGAATAGTGTGCGAATAACGGTGAACAGCGGCGCCAACAAGCTGTGAATACCAGTCAACAACTACTAATAGCGTGGCTGCCCAGTGGGCATACAATATGCAGCCCAGCGGTCGCAGGTGGCAAGATAAAAATTGTAACATTTTTTGCACGGAGGTGACGCAGGTAAATGGATGGCGGAAGGGGTGGGATTCGAACCCACGGTGGGTTTCCCCACGCTCGATTTCGAGTCGAGTGCCTTAAACCGGACTCAGCCACCCTTCCTGAAAAGCAGAAGAAACGCCGAAGGCCCAACGTCCAACATCCAATGTCGAATGGCAACTCTGCTCGACCAGCGTGATGCAGGCAATCCTGTCCAACGAACACGTTGGTCTTTTGTCGCCGCTTGCGCGCTGTTAGAAGGCCGAACTCAATTAATTCTTCTTTGAATCTGATTGAATGCCGCGGCGCATCCAATGTTCAAAGCAATCATAAATTATCCGTATTCGTTCAACTCGTGGGTTGCATGCCACGTGTTCAACGGCACTTTGCTGGCTTCACCTTTTTTCCATGAACATATTTTCCCGGTCTTTTGTTGTTCTGTTTTTGTTGGCGCAAGCTGCACTCTCAATTCCGTCGGTCTCGGCACAAAACCCGTCCCCCACGGCGACTCCGTCCGGTGGTGGACCGAACACGACGCGGCTGCTGCGTTTTCCGACGACCAACGGTGCACAGATCGTCTTTTGCTATGCCGGGCAGTTGTACGCCGTTGACAAAAACGGCGGGACGGCACGGCGTCTGACGAGCGGCCCGGGTTACACGTCATTTGCGCGCTTTTCGCCGGATGGAACGCAGATCGCGTTCACTTCGGAGTACGACGGCAATCGCGAAGTGTACGTCATGCCTGCCGATGGCGGCACGCCGAAACGCCTAACGACTTCGGCCACACTCGGACGCGACGACGTTTCGGATCGAATGGGGCCAAACAACATCGTGATGGCGTGGGAAAACACGAAACCGCTGATCGTTTTTCGCTCGCGCATGACTTCGTTCAACGATTTCATCGGCTCGCTGTTCGCGGTTGGTCTCGATGCGGAATTGCCCCAGCAATTGCCGGTGCCGCGCGGCGGATTCGTTTCGTTTTCGCCCGACGACTCAAAGATGGCTTACAACCGCGTGTTCCGGGAATTCCGCACATGGAAACATTATCGCGGCGGCATGGCGGATGACATCTG
Source organism: Candidatus Udaeobacter sp. (assembly GCA_036270025.1). Classification (GTDB taxonomy): domain Bacteria; phylum Verrucomicrobiota; class Verrucomicrobiia; order Chthoniobacterales; family UBA10450; genus Udaeobacter. The sequence goes on from DATBDI010000463.1 coordinate 2,688, forward strand.
GATCTATGATTTCAAAACTGGCGCCACCGAAAACCTGACGAACAACCCCGCGCAAGACATCTGCCCGATGTGGGGACCGGACAACAAAATTTACTTCATCTCAGATCGCGATAACCGGATGAACCTGTTCGTGATCGATCTTGGGACCAAAGAGACAAAGGAGCTGACGCAGTTCACCGATTTTGACATTAAGTTCCCGTCGATTGGCAAAGACTCGATTGTGTTCGAGCAGGCGGGATCGATCTGGCGCTACGATCTCGCCACGGGACAGGCCGCGCCTGTGCCGATCGAGATCAAGGAAGATTTCGACAGCGGTCGTGGTGGATTGGTGGACGGATCGAAGCATGTCGAATCTGTAAATCTCGCGCCCGACGGCGAGCGCACCATCGTAGTCGCGCGCGGCGATCTCTTTTCGGTTCCAGCAAAGAACGGGACGCCTCGCAATCTGAGCAAAACTTCAGGAGCCCACGAACGCGATGCGGTTTGGTCGCCCGACGGAAAATGGATTGCGTACAACTCGGACGCGACTGGCGAGAACGAACTGTATGTGCGTTCGCAGGACGGCAAAGGCGAGCCGCAACAGATCACGAATGGCGGCGACACTTACTACTACGCGCCGAAATGGTCGCCCGATAGCAAGAAATTGCTATGGAGTGATCGCTTGCAGCGGTTGCGCTATATCGATGTTGCGTCCAAGGCGGTGACCCTGGTCGACCAGGACAAATTCGGCGAGATCCAAGGTTATAACTGGTCGCCGGACAGTCAGTGGATCACTTGGGCCCGCCCCGAAGAAAACGACATGCCGCGCGTTTACCTGTATTCGCTCGCGAACAAACAGCAGACCGCTGTCACCGACAGTTGGTACGGCTCTGGAGAACCGGCCTTCAGCGATGACGGAAAATATCTGTTGCTCACCTCCGCGCGCGATTTCAAGCCGAGTTTTGGGGACCAGGAATTCACAAACGTCTATCGCGACATGGAGCGCGTGTATCTAGTGACACTGGCGAAGGACACGCCGAATCCGCTCGCACCGAAGAGCGACGAGGTCGGCAAAGCGGAGGAAAAACGTAAGAAAGAAAAAGCAAAAGAAGCGGAGGGGAAAAAAACAGAACCGAGCCCAGGCGCGACCAAAGCGGAAGAGAAACCAAAGAAACCAGTCGTGGTGAAAGTCGACACTGACGGAATACAGAACCGGATTGTGGGTTTGGAAATCACGCGTGGCAATTATCGCAATCTGCGCATGCTCGATGACGGGCGCGTCTTTTACCTGCGTCGCACTGCTGCAGATGAAGTCGGCGAAGACGAAGAAGATTTATTCTCTGACAGGGACAGGAAATCGCATCTCTGCTCTTACAATCTCGACGACCGCAAGGAAACGGTGCTCGGCGACGCCAACAATTACCAGATCACGTTCGATGGCAAAAAGATGCTGGTGAAGATCAAAAAGGATTACGCCATCATCGACGTACCCAAAGACAAGCTGGAGACGAAAGACCACGAACACAAAATCCAAGGCCTCGACATGCAATTGGATCGCCATGCCGAGTGGCGCCAGATCTACTTCGAGTGCTGGCGGCAAATGCGCGACTTCTTCTTCTCGCCAAGCATGAACAGCGTCGATTGGAAGGCAATGCGTGACAAATACGCCGCGCTCCTGCCTTTTGTGAATCATCGGAATGATCTCACTTACCTGCTAGGGGAGCTCATCGGCGAATTGAACAACGGCCACGCCTACGTCGGCAGCGGCGAACGGCCTGACACGCCGCGTATCAAGCTCGGCCTGCTGGGCGCGGAGTTTTCGCGCGATCCCGCTACACACGCCTATCGCATCGAGCGGATTTTGCCCGGCGAAAATTGGAACAAACAGACCCGATCACCTCTCACTGAAATCGGCGTGGACGTAAAACCGGGCGATTACATCCTCGCGATCAACAACACGCCGGTATCGAGCCTCCCGAATCTTTACGACGCCTTGATCGGTACCGCCGGCAAACAAGTGGTCCTTCGTGTCAATTCAAAACCCACGGACGATGGTGCGCGCGACGTGACAGTCGTGCCGGTCGGCGACGAAGCTCCCCTTCACTACCTCGATTGGGTGCAAAAGAACATCGACTATGTGAACAAGAAAACCGGCGGCGAAGTCGGCTATCTGCACATTCCGGACATGGGCCGGCCCGGTCTGGACGAGTTCACGAGACTTTACTTTCCGCAAATCAGAAAGCACGCGCTCATTGTTGATGTTCGCGGCAACGGCGGCGGTTTTGTTTCGCCACTGGTGATCGAGCGATTGCGGCGCGCATTGGTGATGGTAGGGGTTGCCCGCAACGGCATGCCGCAAACCGACCCGCCGCAAACCTTCACCGGCCCCATGGTGACGCTAATCAACGAATTCTCCGCGTCCGACGGCGACATTTTCCCGTATCGGTTTAAGGCGCTTGGGCTCGGCAAACTGATTGGCAAGCGCACCTGGGGCGGCGTTGTTGGCATTCGCCAGTCGCTGCCGCTTGCCGACGGCGGCCAGTTCTTCAAACCGGAGTTCGCGATCTATTCAAAAGACGGCAAACAGTGGATCGTCGAAGGTCACGGCGTCGATCCCGACATCGTGGTCGATAACGATCCCGGTAAGGAATTTAAAGGCGAAGATCAGCAACTCGATCGAGCCATTCAGGAGATACAGGATGAACTAAAAACAAAACGCTACGACCTGCCTTCGCCTCCTCCGTGGCCAAACCGCAATCCCGCCGGCGGAACGTAGAGCAATTTTATATATGCGGTAGCCGACCTGTGGCGCAAATTGCCGATACTGGTGCGCGGCCTTTATTATGAAGGTTGGGAGCCGTCGAAAGTGCTGATCAAAATGTCGCACGAAGAATTTTTCGCGGTGGTGCACTCACTGAATCATTACAGATCGCGTCATCCATCCAGTCGAAACTGCAGTAGCCGCGAGGCACGCGCTCCCTTCAGCAGCTTAAGGCGGTGCGGTTAGCCGCATGGCGCGAGCTTTTCCAAATCGATCCGAAGCCGGCCGGCAGCTGGCGGAAAAGCTCGAAAAATATGCAGGGCGCGACGATGTAATCGTGCTCGGGTTGCCGCGCGGCGGCGTGCCTGTTGCCTATGAAGTGGCGAAACACCTGCGTGTACCGCTCGACGTTTTCATCGTGCGAAAACTTGGTGTGCCCGGTTTTGAGGAACTGGCTGCCGGGGCGATCGCATCAGGCGGAGTGCGCGTGCTCAACGAGGAAGTCGTTCGCGCGATACCGCACGCCGAAGAGGCAATCGAAGCGGTGACCGCTCGCGAGACAGAAGAATTGGAACGGCGTGAACAAACATATCGAGAAGGACGCCCCGCTCCGGAGCTGCGCGATCGAACAGCGATCCTTGTGGACGACGGGCTGGCCACCGGGGCAACCATGCGAGCCGCGGTCAAGGCACTGCGAGAGCGCGGCGCGGCGAGAATCGTCGTAGCCGTTCCGGTCGGTCCGGCGGACACTTGCCAGGAGCTCCAACAGCTGGCGGATGAAACGATCTGTCTAACCATGCCTGTATTCTTTCAGGCGGTCGGCCAGTATTACGAAGATTTTTCGCAGACGGGCGACGATGACGTGCGCGAATTGCTGGCAATTGCTGCGCAAGAGATGTCCCGAGCGAAGACAACGGATCAACAATGACAGACGCCGCATTTGCTGGCGATATCGCACAGCCACTCACCGACCAGTCAAGCGATTACGGTGCGCTGAATCAAAGCGGCGCGAGTACGCGCACGCACTCCCAAAGCTGGCGCGAAACGGAAACCGCGTCTGTCATGATTTCGCACGAAGTGCTTTCGGAGTACGATGCGTCCTCGCATCGCTTTGGTTGGCCAATGAGCAAGGGCCAGGATCGGAGTACAAGATAAGCGAAGTACAAATTCAGGTTGGCCGCGCGGTGCTCTCCGGAATTCTCACTCTTCCTGAGAAGGCGGCAGCCGTCGTGCTCTTCGCGCACGGCAGCGGAAGCAGCAGGCATAGTCCGCGCAACCAATTCGTGGCGCGGACCCTCAACGATGCAGGGCTCGCCACGTTGCTCTTCGATTTGCTCACACAGGACGAGGAAGCCATCGACATCCGCAGCCGCGAGCACCGATTCAACATCGGTTTCCTTGCGGAACGCCTTGTGCACGCCACGAGGTGGGCAAAACAACAGGACCAAACGCGCGATCTGCGTGTGGGTTATTTCGGCTCGAGCACCGGCGGCGGCGCGGCACTGGTTGCGGCAGCGGAGTTGCCGGAGGACATTGGCGCCGTAGTTTCGCGTGGCGGACGGCCTGATCTGGCCGCCGATGCACTGTCAAAAGTGCAAGTGCCTGCGTTGCTCATCGTCGGCGGCAAGGACGATATCGTGATTGAGCTAAACGAAATGGCGCGAGATCAGATGCGCTGCCAGGTGAAGTTGGAGATTGTTCCCGGCGCAACGCACCTTTTCGAAGAGCCTGGTGCTCTGGGAAAAGTCGCGAGACTCGCAAGTGATTGGTTCGTCAAGCACATCGGCGCGAGATCGAACTGATTGTCATTCCGCAATTCCGGCGAATGCGGACGCGCACGCCGAAGTGATCGATTACGCCGGCAGCACCGTTGAGAGCGTTACTTCGCTATCAATGGTTTGTTCAGAAACGTCCTCTATAGTGGCGCCGACTTTCGATCCATCCTGATCCAAGATCCAGACCTGTTGGCCTTGTTCGAATGGCCCGCGCGCCATTACCTTGAGTAACAGTCCTTCCTCGGTGGCCGGGTTATCAAGCACTTCTACGCAGATGGCTTCGGTCTTTCCGAAGTCCGTCAGCAAAGTCAATTTATCGTCAATGTTTGGCCTTTGCATGGAACTGCAGATGGCAACTTCTTGCTACAAGGATTCGGCGCTCGCACCCTTGCCGAGCGTGTCTGCGCTCACAAGCAACGAGTTCGTTAAGTCTCGACGAGTTCGCGCGGTCGGTCGGCCTGCGTTTTGGACTTGTCGCGCCTAAGCACGAGATACAAAAACCAAACAATGAAACAGTTGGCCAGCAGAATGAGCGTACCCACCGCATCCGGGCGATGCCACAGATGTCGGAGCTCCAGTGGAATCAGCGCCGCAGCCTCGAAAATCATGAGAAACTCCGCCCAGCGTTGCTGCATGTATACGCCCATCCCCTCCGTAAAAAAAAGAGCCGCGTAAACAAGCGCTAACAAACCGGTGGCGCGCAGCGTCCCGCCGGCGAGCACAGTTTGCAGTTTGTGGAGCAAGTAACTGACGGCCTTGCTGTGTTTCAGCAGGATTTCGTCCGCAGTCCAGTTCGATAACACATCCATCCAGCGGGTCCGCGCGTTCAGAAAAAGGAGTGAAATACCGAGGAGGACCAGCAGCACGCCCTTGCCGATCTTGAACAGCGCGATCAGCTTGAGATAGCGAACCCGACGCGCCCCCTGCAAAATGGAAGGCTCATGCGCCGGTTTAGTCATCACGTAAGTGTTCGTAGAAGCCTGACTTATTGCGCGCTGACTGGGCTTTCACGGCAGCAAATTTCCAGCTTGTTGCCGTCAGGATCTTCGAAGAAAAACGCGTAGTAGCCAGGGCTGTAATCGACGCACAGCTCCGGCCCTTCAAGCGCCTTGCCGCCGGCATCCCGGACCAATTCCGCCAATCGGTCCACTTCTTCACGCGTGTCCGCCCAAAACGCAATGCGCGTGCCGTTCGGCTGATGATTTTTGTCCTCTGCGAAACCGAAAAATTCGGCCGGCTTGTCTTTCCCTGCAGAATAGAATGTATGGAAATCTTCGCCAGGGCTCTCATGACCGAATCCGAGCTGCGGCAGAAATTTTCGATAGAAGGTTCTTGCCATCTCCATGTCTGTCACCCGCAAATCGATGTGGTCAAAGCAACGCGTCTTCATTTTGTGATTCTCAATTCGTTCACGTCGCAATTCAATTGTTTCCATGTAAC
>DATBDI010000464.1:0-7479 GCA_036270025.1 Candidatus Udaeobacter sp.
ATCCAGTCGATGTAGCGCGTTATGCCTTCATTGAGATCGACAGTTGGTTCGTAACCAGCCGATTTTGCCAGTGTGGTGTCGCTGGTGAGATGACGCATTTCACCGGGACGAAACTCACCGTTGATTTCCGGAGCGATGTGGACGTTCAGAATGTCTGCGAGTTGCTCAGCCACTTCGCGAATGGGCGTGCCGCTGCCGCTGCCGATGTTTACCGGCAAGCCGTCCAGTCTGTCCGTTTCCGCTGCGAGCAAATTGGCGCGAGCAATGTCTTCGACGAATGAGAAATCGCGTGTCTGCTGGCCATCTTCGTAAAGTACTGGTGCCAGCTCATTGAGTAACCGAGTACAAAAGATCGCGATCACGCCAGTGTAAGGGTTGAAGATGGATTGACGTGGCCCGTACGTGCAGGAGTAACGCAACGCGACCGTCGGGATTCCGACTTGCTTGCCCCAAAGCAGCACAAGCCGCTCCTGATCAACTTTCGTCAGGCCATAAACTGTTTCGCCTCCGACTGGCGCGTTCTCTGGAGTCGGAATACTTCGTGTCGTCGCACCGCAAATCGGACAATGCACTTCCCAATCGCCATACCGCAGTTGTTCGATGGACCGCACAGATGGAAACACCTGTCCGTGTGCTGTGCATTCACCGGCGCCCTCGCTGTAAACGGCTTGCGAGCTCGCCACGACAATCTTTTTAATCAGCAGCTTGTTCTCGCGGATGATTTCGAGTATCTGCGCCGTACCGAGCGAGTTCACTTGTACGAATTTCGTAATCTCGGGCATGTACCCGCCGTAAGCGGCCTGGTGGAAAACTACGTCGATCTGATCGAGGGCAGCCGTGATTGTCTCCCGATCGCGTATATCGCCTTCGATGAACTCCGCCTTTTCGTTGATCCATGGGGGCTTTCCGCGGCGATGAGTTTGCGGTTCGAGATTGTCAAGCACTCTCACCCGCCAGCCTTCGCTCACGAGCAAATCGACAACGTGCGACCCGATCAAGCCCGCGCCACCGGTAACCATCGCGCGTTTTGCCATATGAAACTGAGGGTACCGATGCCTTGGTCCAAGGGCAACCGCTCCGGTTACCAGCTGCCGACAAACGAAGCGCCTGCGCTACAGGTTTTTGTGCGCGATTATCCTTGCGAGGATTCTTCGAGTATTTGGCGCTACGAGTTCATTCGTGGGTTGCTCGAGAAGTTCCACGCACAATCGCTCCAAGGAGGCGCGATCATCCACATCGTAGCCTATGGGGAGGAGTTTTGGCTCGATGCCGATCTCCGATGCGCGCTGCATCGTCTGGTCGAGCACGCGTTCGGTGCTCCAGTCGATCCTCTCGAACAGTTCGCGGTGCGGTTTCTTTATTCCGATCAGGTAATAACCGCCATCCTCACATGGCCCGAGCACAACTGTATCGAAGTCGACATTCAAACGTCTGGCGGCTGTCGCGAAAGTTTCAGCGGACACCGTTGGGCTGTCGGAGTCGATCAGGCAGACTGACGCAAATCCGCAGTTGAATAGATCCGTCGCAGCGAAATACAGACGCTCGCCAAAGCTTTCGCCGCGTTGCGGGAGCAAAATGAAATCCGTGGGCAAAATATCAACGTAGGCTGACGCGGCGTCTGGCGGCGTGTAAACAGCGACTCCACAAGCCGGGCTGGTCTTAGCCGCTTTTGAAATCGCAGCACCGGTGTCCACGAGAAAAGCTTTGTTTAATTCCGCGGCTTCATGTGGTGTGAGAGGTGGACTCAATCGCGTTTTCACCTGTCCTGGCTGGGGCGCCTTAGTCATCACTGCTAACGCGCAAAGCTCGGAGAAATTTTCCGATGAAGTAGTTGGATTGATGATCGCGAACGCTTTCATGTGTCCTAATAGTTGTTCACATTCATAGAAGAAAGTCTTAACGTTGGTATCAGTAAGACCTTCTTCTCCTTAGCGTGAATAAATCCAAAATCATTCTTGCAAATCCTCAATGACGAGGAGCTGTTGATAACGTCTGTGCGCCGGGCTGACAAAGCGTGCTTGCGCCAGTCGGCCGGAAGTTATTCGGAGTTATTTGAACTTATTGGCGCATTGCTGGGAAATGCTTTAACACGGTGGGATGCGATTCTGCGGTGACCTTTCGGTCCCGGCCGCATTGGCTTCGGTTGAAAACGCGGCGCAAAACGAGCAAGCGTCAGTTGACCGAAAGTCGCGGCACGAACGAAAGTAGGAGCTGAGTCCATGCACATCACCGATATCATGCGGGAAAATTCTCCGACGTTTTCGTTCGAGTTCTTTCCCCCAAGAACGCCGGAAGCCGCCGAGACGCTGTACCAAACGATTCGCGACCTCGAAGCGTACATGCCGCATTTTGTGAGCGTAACCTACGGTGCCGGCGGGTCGACGCGTCAGTTGACGCATAATCTGGTGGAGCGCATTCAACACACAACGAAGCTCGACCCAATCCCTCACTTGACCTGTGTTTGCCACGCAGAGGACGAAATAGAACAGATTCTTCTTCGGTATGCCAAATCGGGTATTGGAAACATTCTCGCGCTGGGCGGCGACAGACCGGTCGGAATTCCATACGACAAGTCACGCGATTCGTTTCAGCATGCGATTGATTTGGTCAAATTCATTCGACGGTTTAACCAGTCCGGCGCGCATCCGGATAGTCGCGGATTCGGGATCGGAGTGGCCGGTTTTCCCGAAGGACATCCAACGACTCCGAATCGGTTACTCGAAATGGATCACTTCAAGGCAAAGGTGGACGCCGGCGCAGACTACATCGTGACGCAGCTGTTCTTCGACAATCGCGACTTCCTCGATTTCCGCGAACGCTGTGCGCTTGCCAACATCAACATCCCGATCATCGCGGGAATCATGCCGATTACGTCTGTGGGCGGATTCAAGCGCATCGCCGAGTTGGCGGGTGGGGCACGATTCCCCGCCAGGCTATTACGCGCTCTACAACGGTGTCAGAACGAACCGGCAATGGTCCGACGAGTCGGGATTCATTACGCCTTGGAACAATGTCACGATCTTTTGGACTGCAGCGTTGCTGGTATCCATTTCTATACGCTCAATCGGTCCGATGCCACGCGATTAATCTTTGACGGCCTTGGCATTCCGCGCCGTCAGAGCGCGCGGTTTTCAAGTGTGTAGATGCTGGATAAAGCCCGCCGCGATTCCATCTGCGCGTGGAATAGACGCAGTCGCACCGAGGAAACAGCGATAACATCACGCCGGCATATCACATTTGCGCGAACTCCTTGGCGCGCACAGATTTCGAGGTGGTAAAGGTCCATCGCTCGATTTACTGGCACGCTGCGGTGTTGGTGATAGCTGTCGCTCTTGTTTTTTGTGTCTCACGCTTTTTACCCATCGCTGATGCTATCAGCGCGCTGCAACAGCACGTGATGAACTGGGGCGCATGGTCCGCCATTTGTTACCCGTTGCTTTTTGCGGCTTGCAATATCCTTTTACTGCCAGGCGGGATTCTCGCTGTCGGTAGCGGATTTTTCTTCGGGTTGTGGTGGGGATTTTTGATTGTATTTGCAGGGAACCTCGTCGCGACCGCGATCTCATTTGCATTGAGTCGCTCAATCGGTGGGCGCTGGTTCAGGCAAAAGCTTTCCGGTAATGCGATGCTGCGCGCCCTCGGCCCTGCGGTGGAGCGGGAGAGTTGGAAGATCATTCTGTTAAGTCAACTCCATCCGCTTTTTCCAACAAGTCTGTTGAATTACTTCTACGGTCTCACGCGGATTCGATTCGGTGTGTATATGTTGTGGTCGTCAATTGGCAGGATTCCTGGCCTTTTCTTGTACGTATACGTCGGAACGCTAGGACAGTTTGCGGTCCGGATCATGCGGAGCAAAACTTATCCGCGCACGATCGAATACTGGATTTGGGGAGGAGCGTTTGTCACAACGGTGCTGCTATTGATTGTCCTCGGCCGGGTAGCATATCGCGTCATCCAAACGGCACATACTGTCCCAGCGAGTGATCACAAGATACAACAAGGTACCGTCGACGGCGGAATGCTATCTCGTTAATCTCTCAAGTGCTTATGTCTAAGCAGTTTACATTTCCGATCAAATATGACGTGGTGATTGTCGGGAGCGGGCATGCGGGCATTGAAGCAGCACTCGCTGCAGCTCGGCTAGGTTGTCGCACGTTGATGCTAACGCAGAATCTCGACACGATCGGTCAAATGTCGTGTAACCCGGCGATTGGAGGGCTGGCGAAGGGGCACATCGTGCGTGAGATCGATGCGTTGGGGGGTGCGATGGGCGCGAATGCCGACGCCACTGGCATTCACTTTCGCATGCTGAACTCACGAAAGGGCCCATCCGTGCGTTCGCCCCGAGTCCAGTGTGACAAAAAAGCCTACCAGCTTCGGATGAAGTGGATCTTAGAATCGGCCCATAATTTGGATCTGCAGCAAGGCACTGCGTGCCGCATCTTGGTGGACAGCGGCGAAGTAGTGGGAGTAGAGACCGACCTTGGTTTCGGGATTACAACCAGAAGCGCTGTTATTACCTCGGGAACATTCCTTGGTGGTCTGTTGCACGTCGGTGAGAGCAGAAGATCCGGCGGCCGTATGGCGGACGCGAGCTCCGGCTTAAGCGAGGAGCTGCGCCACCTTGGAGTCGAGGTCGGCCGCTTCAAAACGGGTACTCCTTGCCGATTAAACGGCAGATCAATCGATTTTTCGAGGTGCGTGCCTCAGTTGGGCGATAATCCGCCCCCGACGTTCTCCTTCGGGCCTATCATAGTTGCTGACGGCGAGGATCAAATCTTCACCTTGAACCGTGTTCGAGACGGGAAGTTCCACGTGGAACAAGTGCCATGTTGGATCACTGCTACTACGTCAGCGACGCATGATATCGTTCGGAAGAATCTTCACCGGTCACCCCTCTACGCCGGGCGTATTAAGGGAACTGGCCCACGGTATTGTCCCTCGATCGAGGACAAAGTTGTAAAGTTCACCGACAAAACGGCCCACCAGATCTTCCTTGAACCGGAGGGGCAGCAAACGCGTGAGTACTACGTGAATGGGATTTCCACGAGCCTTCCGTACGACGTTCAGCTTGACTTTGTTCATAGCATTCCAGGTCTAGAACGCGCCCACATCATGCGCCCAGGATACGCTGTAGAGTATGATTACTTTCCTCCGACGCAACTTTTGCCGACCCTTGAAAGCAGGCTCGTGCGTGGGCTGTATTTTGCTGGCCAAGTCAATGGAACCTCTGGATACGAAGAGGCTGCTGCGCAAGGATTAATCGCCGGCGCAAACGCAGCATTGAAGGTTGATGGGCACTCACCATTTATCTTGAGCAGGCGAGAAGCTTACATAGGAGTCCTTATCGACGACTTGGTCACTAAAGGTACAGAGGAACCCTACCGCATGTTTACAAGTCGAGCTGAGCATCGACTATTTCTGCGCCACGACAACGCAGATCAACGTCTAACCGAACGCGCCTTTACCATAGGTCTCGTGAGCAAAATCCGATACGATCGTTTTCGAGAGAAACGGCGTCTTCTCGACCGGGCGCGGTCAATAAGTTTAGCAACCAAAATGAGAGGCGTTCCCATCTCGCAACTCTTCAAGCGGCCCGATTTTAGCGTGCAAGATCTCCCCCCGGACGTTCTGTGCTGCGTGCCGACAGAAATATGGGAGCTGGTAGAAATAGATTTTAGATATGAGGGGTATGCGGCCCGGCAATCAGAGCACAACCGGCAGCTCGAACGAAGGCAGGATCAGGTTATCCCGGACGGGCTAGATTTTAACAAGATCGCCGGACTGCGTACTGAGACACGACAGAAACTTGCAACGCGGCGTCCAACGTCGCTGGGCCAAGCCGCTCGGATAAGCGGGATTACGCCAGCTGACATCGCAATAATATCTATTTGGCTTGTAAAGAATAGCTTACAAGAAATCACATTGCCTTAACCCAAACCCAATCTTTGACTCCCATGGTCCTATTCATCCTTGCGCTCGTCGCAAGTTACCTGTTGGGTTCGATCCCATTTGGCTATCTGGCTGGTCGGTTGACAGGAATCGACGTTCGAAAAGTCGGCAGCGGCAACATCGGCGCCACCAATGTCGTGCGCGTCCTCGGAAAACGGTACGGCTATCCGGTATTCGTCTTGGATTTCATAAAGGGCCTGGCTGCCGTGACCCTCTCGAGCACAGCTGCGCGAATCGCGCAAGCGCCTTGGCCCTCACCAGAGACGTTCGGGGTTTTCGCAGCGATATCTGCCGTGGTAGGACATTCATTCCCGGTGTGGCTCAGGTTCCGAGGGGGAAAGGGCGTAGCAGTTTCTGCGGGGGCACTTTTCGGATTGATGCCGGTCGCCACTCTTGTTGGCGTCGCAATTTGGGTACTGGTGTTCTTCACGACGCGATTCGTATCAGCGGCGTCGATCGCAGCGGCCATGGCGCTGCCGTTCGTGATCTGGATCACGACTCGGGCAGACGAAAACCGCGGGCAAGCGTTGTTTTATGCGTCGCTCTGTCTCGCAGCGTTTGTGATTTGGCGACACCGCTCCAATCTTTCCCGGCTAATCCACGGCAGCGAAGCACGGTTTACTCGAAAGTGAAGATCGGCAAGATAGCAATCCTCGGTGCGGGGGCCTGGGGAACGGCCTTAGCATCGTTGTGGAGCAAAAACGCGCGACAGATTGTTCTTTGGGGTCACAACCCCGATCGTCTTGCGGATATCCAAAAGGCACGAGAGAACGTGCATTACCTTCCTGGACTCCGGCTTCCGGATTCGGTACACGTCACCTCTGAACTGGGAGATTGCGCGTGCGTAGATTTGGTTGTGTTTGTCACACCCTCGACCGCGTTGCGCCACATCGCGACCGCACTACGGAAACTGACCGATAGCACGCTTCCAGTGCTTCTTACCTGCACAAAAGGAATCGAGCACGTGAGCGGGATGCGGATGAGCGAAATCCTGCATGAAATTTTCCCGGAGAGCAAAGTCGCGGTCCTCTCGGGACCGAATCTTGCCGCTGAGGTCGCCCGGAGTCTTCCGACTGCGACTGTTGTGGCATGCGACCACATCGATTGTGCTGTGAGCTTGCAAGCGGTTCTCGGCAATCCACGCTTCCGCGTTTACACTAGTGAAGACGTTGTTTCTGTGGAGTTGGGCGGCGCGCTGAAAAATGTTTTCGCTCTTGCAGCAGGGATCAGCGATGGACTCGGACTCGGCGACAATTCCAAGGCAGCATTGATCACTCGATCGCTAGCGGAACTTGTTCGGCTTGGTGTCGCCATGGGCGGAAACGCCGATTCCTTTTATGGACTAAGCGGGGCAGGAGATCTGATTGTGACCTGCTACAGTGAGGACAGCCGCAACCACACTGTCGGCGAACGCCTCGGACGGGGCGAAACACTCGACCACATCATTACGTCGACCAAAACAGTGGCCGAAGGGATTCCAACTACGCGAAGTGCTTGGGAATTGGCGCAGCGATTGAACGTCCGCAC
>DATBDI010000465.1:0-1502 GCA_036270025.1 Candidatus Udaeobacter sp.
TTCTACGCCACGAAGTGACCCCAATTCGGGGGAAGAGATCATGTCGCCGCGCCAAACAAGGGAGGAAGGCTTTCCATCGACCGTAACAGGCCACAGCTGATGAAGCGTGAGAGCGACATAGTAACCTCCGCTGGCATAATAAAGAACGTCAGCGGATTGATAAGTGCCGCTGGCTCCGCCGCGGCTGTAAGACGCGCCCAACGTCACTACGCCGTGGTCGTCAGCGTCGAGAAGTTCCCAATAAAGCTCGGCGGGCAGCGAACCAGTGCCGCGTCCAACAGCCGTGGTGCCAAGCAGCCCCGAGAACTGCTGGCGAATCTTTCCTTGGTCGCGCAATAAACCATTCACTTCCTCGCTCGCACGAACCGATGGACCTGCATGATCGTAGGGCGGTTGTGCCGTCATTCCGCCGGACACAAAGTTTTTCGTTCGTGCGGTGAGCACATCTGTCCAGAACGCCACGACTGCCGGTGGTATAACGCCTCCGCCGGCTGCTCCAGTCGCAGCAGAAAACCGCTTTGCCTCCTCCTTGCTGATCTGGAGATCGGGACTGAGTTTCTGGGTCGCGTTCACGAACGAACGCACGGAGGCGTTGTCTGGCGCGTTCTTCAATTTCTCAAAACTGGACGGCCCCGGATTTGATGGCAGATCAGAATGCAGGAACACCTTCAGTTCGCGATATTTTGCCGGGTTCCACCGGCGCAATGCCTCCATTTGCTGCGCAGGCGAGCCCGGCGCGACATAGCAGCTCTGGACGGCGAGAAAACGCGAATTCCTCATCGGCGGGCCGTGCGCCGTTTTCACGTCGCTTTTTGCCAGTTGCGCCAGATCGACTTTGTCGAAGATTGAGAACGAAGCGAGTTCGGATACAGGATCGGCGCACGCGCTTCTCGGGTCGGCAATCGATATCAAGGAAAGAACACCGGCCAAGGCAGCCAGGCCCCGGGGCAGCCATCGAATTCGTACAAAGGGTTCACCATTCATAACAAATAACCTGTTGGCCAATCGGGCATGGTTGCAAATTTAGATCATCACCGCAATAAAGATTGAGATGAGTGACCCGGTCATCGCGCTTCATCATTTAAGCAAAAGCTACGGTAACGTTCATGCCGTACAGGACCTCTCTCTGACAATCGAGGCCGGCACGATCTTTGGTTTTCTCGGGCCGAATGGAGCCGGCAAAACGACCACCATGCGAATGTTGTGTGGCCTCACGCATCCAACCAGCGGGCGTGCCACCATCGAAGGAGTGGACACGTGGAAAGAGCGGCAAAAAGTGCGCACGAAGTTTGGCTACGTCGCACAAAGCTTTAGCCTGTATCGCGACCTCACAGTGCTGGAAAATTTTCGCTTTTTTGGCAGCGCCTATAACGTGCCGGGCGCTCAACTGGAGGAGCGAATCGACCGCTTACTTCAAGTCATTGATCTGGAGGAAAAAAAGGACGCAACTGCTGACAATTTGTCGGGTGGAATGCGCCAGTTATTGGCGATCGGTTGCGCCC
>DATBDI010000466.1:0-12104 GCA_036270025.1 Candidatus Udaeobacter sp.
TTCACTATGCCGTCGATGCGGAGTGGACGGTTGTCGTTAGGCGTCAACTGGAAAACATAGCGATGTTGCTCGGCGTCCTGGCGCTCCTGTTTATCCCGATCCTGGTGTTGCGCCATCATCTTTACGAATGGATGAACATTCTGCCCGGCAAGGAATCGAATCTCGACAGCAAGCGGCAGTATCTTAACGAGCCATTCTTTATCGCGCGGGCGGTTTTCGTCTTCGCTTACTTTTTCGTCGCCGCGTATTTGCTGCGCCGATTGTCGGTGCGTCAGGACAAGGACGGCAACCCCGGCTACACAATCTGGTTGCGCAGAGTTTCATTCGTTAGTCTTCCCCTGTTCGCGATCTCTCTTACCTTCGGCGCGTGCGACTGGCTGATGGGCCTGAACTATCACTGGTTCTCGACGATGTGGGGTGTTTACATCTTCGCGGGCGCAGCCGGCAGCTCGATGTCGCTGCTGGTGCTCGTGATCACGGCGCTTCGTCGCGCGGGTTACCTTAAGGAAGTGGTGACGATCGAGCATTACCACATCATGGGAAAATGGATGCTCGCCTTCTCGGTCTTCTGGGCCTACATCGGGTTTAGCCAGTACATGCTCATCTGGTATGCGAACATGCCGGAAGAGACTCAATTTTTCATCGTGCGAAATACTCAATCCTGGTGGCCGTTGACCATGCTTCTGGTGATCGGCCGGTTCTTCATACCGTTTCCCGTCTTGCTGATGCAGTCGATCAAAAAACATCCGCATCAGCTTTCCATTGTCGCTGGATGGATGCTGTGCATGCAAATGCTCGACATCTATATCGTAGTGCTGCCTTCGCTGCACGGCACCGGTTTCCATCCCAGCATCTGGGATTTGCTTTCGCTCATCGCCATCGGCGCGACGCTCGCATTCGCTTATCTGCGACTTGTGCCCAGGGCCTCGCTGTTTCCCGTTCGCGATCCGCGCCTGATCGAATCGTTGCAAACTGTTAACTGAAATGGCCAACACCGAATCAATTCGCGAGATTGCACATTCACGGGCGCCATTGTCGACGTGGTTCGGCGTCGTGCTGCTCTTCGCGTTGTTCGGCGTAATTGTGTTCGCCATTATTGGACCGATGCCGCGCGGAAGTGATTACGAAGAGATGGAGGCGAAAAGCCGCATGGAAAAGCTAAAAACCGTTCGTGAAGACGCGCAGAAGGCGCTGACCACTTACGCCTGGATCGACAAGAACAAAGGCGTTGTCCAAATCCCGATCAGTCGTGCGATGGAACTGATGGGTGCCGAGCTGGCGAAGCAAAAACCTGCGCCGGCTGGTCCAATTGTAGTGCCGCAAGAGCAAGCTGCACTCGCGCCGCCCGGCTCGCCGGCGCCGGCGGCTTCTCCGAAAGCTGGTGCAGCGCAACCAGCTGCTTCGCCCGGAGCCCCCGCTCCGGCCGCGTCGGCTGCCTCGCCGGCGCAACCGGCAGCCTCGCCTGCAACACAGCCTCCCGCATCGCCTTCGCCAGCCGCGCAACCCTCGCCCGCTGCCGCTACTTCGAGCGGACCAACTTCACCGACCCCTGCGCAAACTCCATGAACGACACCGGAATTCCCTTGAAAGAACCAGCCGTGTCGGCGGTGGCCGGGGACACCGAGCAGTTGGAGCGCGCGTACATCGACGCGTCCACGCGCGTGCCGGTGCTGATGTTCTACACGTCAGCGATGTTTTGGTTGGTGTTTGGCACGCTGCTCGCCGGATTCGTTTCATTCAAACTTCACGAGCCTGATCTGCTCTCAGGATTCGGTTTTCTCACATGGGGGCGCCTGCGACCCGCGCACATGAACGTGATGGTTTATGGGTGGGCGTCGATGGCCGGAATCGGTACCGCCATTTGGTTGATGGCGCGATTGTGCCGGACTGTTTTGCGATATCCGCTGTTGCTCGTCGCGGGTGCTGCTTTTTGGAACCTGGGTGTGTTAATTGGCGTTACCGAAATTCTTCTCGGCAACAGCACGGGTTATCAATGGCTCGAATTTCCTCCCTACGTCGCGGTCATTCTTTTCGTCGCTTACACGCTCGTAGCGTCGTGGGCGGTGCTCATGTTTCGGTACCGCCGCGGCGACCAAATTTACATTACACAATGGTATTTACTCGGCGCGTTTCTCTGGTTCCCGTGGTTGTATGCGGCGGGACAGTTGATGCTCTTCGTCGTGCCGGTCCAGGGAGTATTGCAATCGGCTGTTGGCTGGTGGTACGCGAATAATCTGCTTTTTCTCTGGTTCGGCGCCATCGGCCTGGGCACGGCTTATTACATGATTCCAAAGGTGATCGGGCGTCCGGTTTACAGTTATCACCTCGCGACGATCGGTTTTTGGAGTTACGCGCTTTTCTCAAGCTGGACTGGAATGCAGCGACTCGTCGATGGCCCGTTTCCGGCATGGATGATCACGGCCAGCATCGCCGCAATGATTCTGGCAATGATCCCCGTCGCGACGGTGGGCCTCAATCATCACCTGACGATGCGAGGATATTTTCCGCTGATGCGCTATAGCCCCACGCTTCGGTTCACCGTGTTCGGCGCGATGTCTTACACCGTGTTTAGCATAGTCGGCCTTTTGATTTCGCTTCGCTCCATCGCGGCCTACGTGCATTTTACTCAGGCCAGCATCGCCTTCTCGCATCTGGGGCTGTATGCATTTTTCACGATGGTGATGTTTGGCGCGATGTACTACATCGTGCCGCGATTGGTGGGGCGCGAGTGGCGGTACGGTTCGCTCATCAAACTGCATTTCTGGGCCTCGGCATACGGCATTGGCCTGATGACACTCATGCTGCTGGCTGGCGGTTTAACTCAAGGCACGAGCATGGAAAATCCGTCGCTCGTGTTTACCGAGAGCACTGAAAGCGTGCTGCCTTATTTACGCGGGCGCAGCCTTGCGGGTCTGCTGCTCACAGCGTCGCATTTTATTTTCGCGTATCACTTCGGATTGATGCTCTTGGGATTGGGACGAACATCGACGGTCCCGACATTTCTTAACCCGGTCGATGCAGAAGTTGAGGCGCACTGATGAAAGGTCTCGCCCCCCTCTTTATCGGCATCTTCGGCACGTTCGCCTTCTCGTGGGTCGGGCTCACAGTCCTCCCGAATTGGCAAATCGGGCATCTCAATCCGGAATCAGAGGAGGAAGGGGAGGATCATTACCCGCAGCCGCAATCGGGAATGGTCGAACGGGGGGCGCATGTGTACGCCGCAAACGGCTGCATCTATTGTCACAGCGAGCAAGTCCGCGCCGATTACGCGGCAGCCGATATCGAGCGCAAATGGGGAACCCGCCGCAGCGCGCCGCGCGATTACATCTTCGAGCGGCCAGTGTTTCTCGGGACAATGCGCATGGGCCAGGATCTCGCGAACATCGGCGCACGGGCACCCGCCGAGCAGGCGAGTCCTTCGCCAGCTGCAGCCGCTGCTCCCGGAGCGCCGCCTGCGGGAGCAACAAATCCTGCCGCATCGCCCCAGCCGCCCAGCGGCGCACCGCCTGCTGCTTCGCCAGCTGCGAAACAAAGTGCGTCGCCTGCAGCACAAGCTCAGCCTGGATCACCTTCGCCGGCAGCTTCGCCTCACGCAGCAGCCGCCGTGTCGAGTGGTTCGCCTCCGCCGGCGCCACCGTCAGGTCTGGCTTCTCCATCGCCAGGAACAATGGGTACGGCAGCGATATCGTCAGGTGCCCAGCCAGGAACAGCGACTGCGCCATCGTCCGGCCCGCAAATCGCAGGCGCACCATGGCCACTGCAAACAGTTGGCGAGCCGCCGATGTATTCCGCGGAGTGGCATCACGTGCATCTTTATTCGCCGCGCAGCACCAATCTCGATTCGATTATGCCGGCCTACCGTTTTCTCTACCAGAAACGCCGTATCACCGGAGAACGTTCGGCTGAGGCGTTGCGACTCACCGGTCGCGCTGCGCCAGAAGAAGGATGGGAGGTTGTTCCCAGTTTCGATGCGAAATGTCTGGTCGCGTATCTCATATCGCGCAATCAAACCCATCCGTTGAAAGACGTCAGGTCTATCGGCGGCGCGCCCGCAGCTGCAGGCGCAGCGCCGGCTGGCGCATCACCAAGTCCGGCAGCTGCCGCAGCGCCCGCTCCTGGAAAATGAGAATGTCATGAACGACGAACCGAAAGTGCCGGCGCGCGCAAGTCAGGGAATGGATTACGGCGAACAGGCCGACGTCCTCCAGGTGCACGCCGCAGTCCAACGCGAGAAACGCGAACCGCGCGTTGGCGCCGAGCCGCTTTCGATTTGGTTAATTGCGATCTACGGTCTTGCGGTATTTTTTGGCGGCGCGTATCTCGGGCGCTACTCGGGAAACTTTTTCAGCGGCGGCCTCGATCCCATGGGCGCGCCGCCTGCGCCAAAGAAAGCAGTCGCGGGTCCAGGCGGCGGAGAGCAAGCTGCAGAATTATCGCCCCACGATCGCGGCAAAAAAGTATTCGCGGCGAACTGTCAGACGTGTCATCAGGCCAATGGCGAGGGCGTCGCCGGTCAGTATCCGCCGCTGGCCGGATCGGAATTTACGACGGGCGGTTCGCTTCGGCCGGCGATGATTGTGCTGAAAGGCTTGCAGGGTCCCGTGAAAGTCAAAGGACAACAATACGGCACAGCGGTGATGCAACCGTGGGACAAGACCTTGACTGATAAACAGATCGCCGACGTTCTCACGTATGAACGAAGTGAGTGGGGAAACAGCGCCAGTCCGGTCACTGCCGAGCAAATTGCAGCGTTGCGCAAAGAACTGGCCAATCATCCCAATTCATTCACGGAACCTGAAATTCTCGGGGCGCCCGAGGGAGATATTCCCGGCGGCGCACCTGCAGGCGGCGCGCCACCCAAGCCCGGCGAAGCCGCAAAACCCGCAGCGCCGCCAAAGCCACAGGGCTAACGCGCGTTTGCTGCGCGGTGATTTGGCCTCACCTCGATGTTTTTCGCTGGCGAAACTGTGCGTGTCGCACCAGATTCGATTCGTTATGAAAAAGTACGTTAGAATGGTCTTCTCGATTTTCGCAGCGGTGATTTGCGCGACGGCATTTGCGGCGGACCAGCCGGCGTGCAAGACAAGCGGCAAAAATTGCCCGATGAATAGCGGCAAGGCCTGCAATTGCGGCAAGAGCTGCGATTGTTAGTCAACTGCTCTGCCAGAGTCAACTCTTTCAGCACAATCATCGCCGGCCGAAGCGAACCGCCCGTCGCGGCGGTCCGTTAACGCCAAACCCGCGAGTAACGAGTTGATCGAGCAGATCGGACAAAGTCTCCCCGCACGCGGCTATGACGCCGTCGCGCTCGCTGGAATAAAAGTTTCCGGCTCGTCAAATCGCAATCGCTTTCGCAGCTCATGCCGAAGCAGCAAAAGATTAACGCACATCTGAAGAACGATGGACCCAACAGAGAGATACCAAACTTCCCGGATCTCAAAACCGGGCGTCCGTGAGATGAGCAATGCGGGCACAGCGAAAAGAACCAGCCGTGTCAAGGAGCTGAACAGCGGCGGCAGCGTGTTGCCGATTCCCTGAAAGACGCTGGAAGTCGTGAAAACAATTCCTGCCGATATGAAATTCAATGCGACGATCCGCAGGTATTCGCTGCCGAACGCAATCACTCGCGGGTCCCGTGAAAAAATTCGAATCAGCGTCGCCGGTGCGAGGCATGTGATCAGCGTAAGCACCAACATCATCAATGATGCAATGCCGATCGCTGAATAGACAGAATGCCGGACGCGATCCGCGCGACGGCCGCCAAAGTTCTGTCCTACGACGGGCGCAACAGCAAAGCTAAGCGCCACCACGGGTAAAAAGAGCGACTGCATCACGCGCGCGCCGATTCCGAAACCGGCCTGAGCCTCCGGTCCAAAGCCGCGGATGATTGCGTAAACGAGCACGATGTAAACAAAGAGCAGCAAGAACTCCGTGCCGGCCGGGACACCGATCCCCAGCATGCGTTTCCAGATTTTTGTCTGCGGTCGGAAGAGCGGAAATCGGAACCGTACGTAGTGATATTTCTTCTCGAAATAGATCATCATCAACACGTCGGCGATCAGAATCGAAATGAACGTAGCGAGCGCTGCACCCGTCACGCCCAGTTTTGGCCACGGACCGATTCCAAAAATCAGCAAGGGAGCAAGAACGATGTTAAGAAACACACTGAGCACCTGGAAACCTACAGCGGGTTTTATGATGCCAGTGGCGCGCAGCGCTGACCCCAGCGCAACAAGAGGAAACTGGAGTAACAGCCCCGGCAGAAACCAAAGCAGGTAAGCTTTTGCCAATTCCGCGGTCGCTGTGTCCGCGCTTAGCCAGTCACAATACGCCGGGCGCAGAATGAATCCGACAATACCCAGGCCGAACGCGATCACGATCGACATGACGAAAGATTGATTGAACACCACTTCTGCGTGCGGCTGATCCTTTCGCCCGGCCGCTTGCGACATCAACGTGGTCGTTCCCACGCCGAGCATTTGAGTTAGCGCCAGCACAATCATCGTGAGATTGCCGGCCACACCGACCGCAGCAATCGCTTCTTTTCCAAGGTGTCCCACCCAGTAAAGATCAGCCAACAAATAAAGGGTCTGCATCAGCATGCTCGCCGCCAGGAATGCCGACATGTGCAGCAAATGTTTGACGACTGAGCCCTGAGTAAGGTCTTTCATAGCGGTCTATTGATGCTTCGAAGACGAGGTTGTCATATCGCCTTCCGTGCGTCGTAATTCACGGAGCGAAGCTGGCGACGGAATGCCGGTCCAGTCCATAAGCATCTTTTCCGTTTTTGGAGCGTTGTCCTTTAGCCACGCGCTCATCTGATCACTCTTGCAATTCGGCGGTCGGCGGCGGAATTGGAGGAGGAACTCCTGCAGCCAGGCGCCTTGTCCAGGCGGTGCGATGGAGAATCACAAGGACGAGCCAACTGGCAAATGCGACCAAGCCGCCGGGAATAGTGACAAGCATAAACCATCCCATCACGCCGAGATCGTAAAGAAGCTCGCCGTAGTCGTGTCCATTAATGATGCACGGATGAGCGGAGCCTTCATCCACCTTGCAGCCGTTAGCATTCGCAATCGCCGCGCACAGCATCACTGATCCAATCGGCGCAAATGCAAACGCCACGATTACGAAAAGCGCCAGCAAGTACCAGACCCAGGGGAATCTCTTCGGCTTATTCACAATCGCGATTGGCTATCATAGATCATGAGTCAACGCTTTTAATTTCTTCAGGTCAGGGCTCCAGCCGAAATTCAATGTGGTGATCTAGTGCGCTTGCTGGACGATTCCGTGTTTCTCATCCCAGGACCACAGCGCAGTGAACTCGGGCGGCGCCTTTGTTTTTTTGAAATGCGTCTGGTGCTGCCTCAGCATCTTCGCAAACGTCATTCCATCAAGTCCTGCACGATTTGGGTCGGCGCCGCGCTCGAGCAACGTCAGCGCATCAGCAGAAGCGCGGGGATCATCGAGCCCCATTTTCGTGCGGTAAAAGAGCAACGGATAACCGACGGAATCTGATCCATCCGCCGGCATCGCAGAATTGACGTCGGCACCGTGATCGAGGAGCAGATCAAAGCGCGATCTAGCCTGATCCGGGTAGTATCCCAAATTCGAACAGCGTGTAGACGATTTTCAGGACGACAGGAATCACGGCTTTATTGATGATTCAGGATCCCAGTACGCGAAGCGCGCCGAGAATGGTTCTCGGCGCGCTGTCTCAATCTGAATTGCAAATCTGCGATCAGGTCTGCTTACCGTTCTCGCCTTTTTTGCATTGAGTTTCGAACTTCGCGTATTGCTCCGGCGTCAGGATACCTTTTGCCGTTTCCATGAATTTGGCCTCACTAGCTTCGTTGCAGCCAGCCTTGTGATGCTCCTCCATGGCTGCGTCCATTTTTGTTTTCTGATCGGGTGTGAGGCTCAGACTCGCCATCGAAACCGTACATGCCATCGTCGATTTGTTGCCGACTTGCTTTGAGCAGTCGCCATGTTCACCCGCGAACATGGTGGCCGCCGCAAAGAGCCCCGCCGTTACTAACGCAATGAGTTTGGTCATAGTGAAACGTAGACATTTGCGCAGAGATTATCGTTCAAACTGTAGCCGAGGCCGCCTACTCCCGAAACAGTTCTGAGTGTCAGCAGCTTTGTAGCCGGCCTGCGCCGAATGCGTCACTGTTTTCCAACAAGCTTCTCGATCTCGGTTACGACCCGATCCAGCTCGTCGATCAGATCCTCATGGTCCCTCTGCTGGCGAAACGCCGTCACGAGCATGCGATAGTACCAGAGCGTTCCATCTTTCTTACCTCCAAAGCGCTCGAATACTTTCGGACCATGTCGTCGCAGCTCGGCAAGGATTGCGCGCGTGTTGTGCAATTTGTCGGAGGCTGACACCAGCCGCGTTGACGAATCGGAATCCTTGAGATGTTCGATGTAAGCTCGCTTACGTTCCATCCACGGCGGCTTGGGCGTCTTGTACGTATCCGTGCACCCATCGACAATCCTGGCGACGTCATCACCAAATTTTTCACGGATATCACGCAATCGTTCCGCGCCACCGCAATCTTCCACTGTATCGTGAAGAAGCGCGCCGATCGCTTCGGTTTCATTTGCTCCGTACTCAAGCGCGATCGCGGTGACGCCAAGAATATGCCCAACAAACGGAATCCCGGTTTTCTTGCGCGTCTGATTACCGTGCACCCGCGTGGCATAAATCAAGGCTTCCTCAAACTTCTCCGACAGCTTCATCTGATTGGATTGTACGCGAAACATATTTGCCGCAACCGGTGAAGCGGCGGCCGTGTCGGGTAATTGATTCTGCAGCGGCGGTCTGCGACCACCGACCTTCTACAGTCTTGTAAACGTCTGTTATTCCGTGGTGGACAAAAAGTAATTCACCGCCGCGGATACGTTTTGCTAAAGCCGGCCTCGTAGCCATTTTCAAAAGCGAGATCCCAGCCCTGCTGATTGCCGGATCCGTGCTGCTTGAAATATTTCTGAGCCATCATGTTCAGCTCAGGGGCTGTTGGCAGTTTCCCGTCGCTCGGCGCTTGCTCTCCTGCTCTCTCGCCGATCGCATGCGCCTGCCGCTCTTCCGGAGTTCGGCCGTGAGCCGTGCGATGTGTATAAAAGGCCGTCACGCCGCACACGACGAACGCCGCGACTGCCATCATCACGAAAAATCGCACCGGCTTGAATTCTTTGGCCACGACTTGGCCCTAGAAAATCATAGGCGATTCCACGTTGCAATGTTTCACCCAAGGCTTGTCAACTTCTCGGAAGTAATACCTGCGTTACGTCAGGTATTTTTTCGAGAGAAATCAAAGTCTGGCATGTCCCCGATCTAACGCAGCTTTTGGGCATTTCGAATGATGATCCGGAAAGTCCACCGCATGCCTTTGCCGTTCGTGTCGAGATAACCTTTTGCGAAAACAGTCTGGCATTCAGGCGAAGTTCACCGACGATCCGCAATTCTGTCGCGTTCCATCTTGACTGCCATCGCTAACTCCTGATTCAATGATGTTGGTTGTGATCCGATGCGAGGGGGCCGAATTACCAGTGAAGAAAAATCGGCGATCAGCACGTACGTGGGTGCTGCGATCGCCGTCCTGCTCGTGGTCGTCGGGCTTTATTTTTTCTTTCTCTCCCAAAAAGAGAAAAAGGAGACCACAACGTTCGATCCCAACCGGCCGATCCCTAGCGACGCCGTCTTGAAGCAGCGCTTGAAAGCCGAGGAATATTCCGTCGTGAGGGAGGGTGGCACGCAGCGGGCTTTTCAAAATCAGTTCTGGAACAACGAGAAAACTGGCATTTACGTCGACGTCATTAGCGGCGAACCTCTCTTTGTTTCGGTCGACAAATACGACGCCGGCGTTGGGTTTCCGACGTTCACCAAACCTATCTCTAAAGATCTTCTCGCCGAAAGTCTGGATACTTCACACGATATGCAACGAACCGAAGTGCACGCCAAGCGCAGCAACGCCCACCTCGGCTACATCTTTCCGGATCCGAAATCTCCCACTGGCCAGCAGTACTGCGTTAGCTCCGCAGCGTTTCATTTCGTCCCCGTGGATGAAATGAAAAGCAGAGGTTACGAAGCGTACCTCTCGCTCGTGGAGAAAAAATAATGCTCGCGTGGCAAAGAACATCTGCTGCGCTGTAGCGGCGCTCTGTAACCGCCGAATTTTCTTCGGCAACTTCGCAAGAATTATTGGGTTCAATCGGCCAAACAACACGAGGGATATCGATTATGGAAAAAAAACTTCTTGTGATGACATTGGCAGTAATCGCATTCGCGTTCGGAACTGCTGTGCGCTCGAATGCAGGCACCGACATGATTGAGCCTTACCGCGCTCCTGCGCCGGCTTACAATTACGCGCCGCCGCCGCCGCGCCCAGTCGTATTCGTTCCGCCTCCAGTTATTGGATTCGCGGTCGGTCCAGGCTATGGCTTTTACGGTCGGGGGTACGGGTTCTACCGTGGCCATCGATTCTATGGCCGACCCGCCCACCGGCACGGACAGCATCGTTACTGGCGATAAGCTGCAGCCGGACGTTGCGTTGTTGCTGCAACGGCGGTCCGTGACCGTCGACAGATGAGTTCACGCCACATCGCCGACTAAATTTACTGGCCTGGCTTGACCTGCCGAATCATCGCCACCGATTCTACTCAGGCTCGGTTTTCATTGTCGGAAATCCCACTTGTTTGAGCTGCTGATTCAACGCGGGAAGATCGGATTCTCGTAGCTTCTGCCACGCGTCCATCATTGCTCCGACCTCTGCTTCGATATCATCGACGGCGGCTTTCATCGCGGCTGTGGGCGCAGCGTCTGCATTTGCGATCTCGTCGAAGAGATGCGTCGTCGACTCCAAAATAAAGAGTGACGGTGGAACGCCGGGCCGCGGACGCGGCGGCCCAAACTTCATGAGCGTTTCAGAAAAAGTCTCCAGCTGTTGCGTGATTTCAGGTCGCTCCGCGGCGCGTGCTTTGAGTTTCGTTAGCTGCTCGGCGATGTCGTTGAACTTTGTCCCGATTGGCGCCAACTTGAGCCGCAACTGATACAACCGCCACGACAAGTCGAACTGTTTTTGCAGATCGCCGACCGACGCTTTAACGCGCGGATCCATTGCCACACTCAAAGGCTGGCTGAAAGTTTTGCCATCAACGGTGAGCGTGACCGTGTAGTCGCCGGGCATCACCCATGGTGATGTCGCCTTGGGTGGCGTGTTGCGGTACGTCGCGGTCATCGGAAACTCCGGTTCCAAATTCGCGACCGGCGCGTAATGCATGTCCCATAAAAATCGATGCATGCCAGCTTTGGTGGAAACCGGTTGCGGCGGCCGAATCCAATAGCTCGGAATTCTCAGCCGCTTCGGATTCGCCTGAACCGGCACATCGGCGCTCGAATATTTTCTGATTGACTGGCCTTTGCCGTCTTTGATTTCGATCGTTACCGGACCACTCGCATCTTTAGAAAGCGAATAATCGATCATCGCGCCGTCGGGCGGATTTTCACCGGCCGGTTCGTCTGGCGGCAACGGCGTGTCGGTGTTCAGGTTTACGCGAACGCGCAGCGCAGTCTGTGGTTTAAACAGCAGATCCTCGCCGTTATTCCTGTTGAGTTGTCGCAGCGGGGTGATGTTGTCGAGAATCCAGAACCCGCGGCCATGCGTCGCTACGACGACATCGTCGTTCTTGATAATCAGATCGCGCACTGAAGTCGCCGGCAGATTCAATCGCAACGACTCCCAAGTCGCGCCGTCATCGAAAGAGACGAAAACGCCTTTTTCCGTTCCGGCGAACAGCAGGCCTTTTCGCTTTGGATCTTCGCGAACTGCGTTGACGATTTGGCCCGGCGGAATTCCGTTCACGATCTCCGTCCACGTCTTGCCGCTGTCGTGCGTGGCAAAAATGTGCGGCCGCAGATCGTCGATCCGCATCGTGTTCACTGCCGCGTAGGCGGTGTTCGCATCGAAATATCCGGCTTCCATCAACGAAATCTTCTGCCACGCCGAGATGTTCGGCGGCGTCACGTTGTTCCATGTTTTACCGCCGTCGGTTGTGAGATAGATCAAACCGTCGTCGGTCCCGCACCAGATCCGGTTCGC
>DATBDI010000467.1:0-4681 GCA_036270025.1 Candidatus Udaeobacter sp.
CGCGCGATCTTCTACCAGCTCAACGTTCGCGAAGAACGCCAACTGTCCGATCCAATTTGGGGCGGTTTGCCCGACGAACATCATCTCGGCAAGCCTACGCCGCTGTTTCCGCGGATTGAATCCTGATTGGGGAGCGCACGCATCTCGCGTGCTGGTTTCGGCGTCGCGCCGAAACAGGCTTCCTAGGACAAGAACTTTCACTCGTTGCGTGGCACTAAGAGAAGTTCGCGACCGCGAGGACGCGTTCGCCAGCACGCGAGACGCGCGCGCTCCCCAGACCTGCGGTTCCCGCCTGGAGGAGTCATTGCGCGCATTCTTCGAATGCAGCCGGTTCACCGCGCAAATAAGCGATAACTTCACCGGCGAAATGTAGCGAGCCGGTGATCAAGATTGGATCCGGTTTCGCGCATGCAATCTCGAGCGCTTCGGTGACAGATGGAGCGATGGAGTGGGGGAGTGATGGAGCAATGGTAGTCAGGATTCTTGCGAGCTCCTCTGGCGGGGCGGAACGCTGACTGCGGATGTTGGGAAGAACGACGATGCTCGCGATTGGCATAAGCGTCTCGCAGATGCTGCGCAAATTTTTATCGGAGAGAATTGCTAGAACAAGTGTTGCCTTCTCGTCGCCCAAAACTTCGCGCCACGTTTGAACCAGCGCACGTGCTGCTTCCGGATTGTGCGCCCCGTCTATAACTGTGCGGTCATCCCATCGTTGGAAACGCGCGGGCCATTCAACGCTTGCGAGTCCTCGCGAGATTGCTGCCTGATCAACGTCAATCTTCGCGGCGCGAAGCGCGGCGATCGCAAGAGCGGCATTTTGTTTTTGATGCGCTCCAGCAAGCGCGACCGGCGTCTTCTCGTATGAATATGCCACGATTTCCAGCGGTGCTGCACATTCCGAGGCTCGCGCGCGAATGACCTGTTCAGCTTCTGGTTCCTGAGGAGCGCATACCACCGGCGTTCCTTGTTTTATGATCCCAGCTTTCTCACTGGCGATCTCAGCAAGCGTGTTGCCCAACCATTCTTCATGATCGAAGCCGATTGACGTGATGACTGCGACGTCCGACTGCACCGCATTCGTTGCATCGAGGCGTCCGCCTATGCCAGTCTCGAGAATGACAACGTCGAGCTTATCGCGGTCAGGCGAGTCACCCCTCACCTTGATCCTCTCCCCTCGGCGCGAGCGGAGAGGGGAGGATGAGGGGAGCTGGTCACTATTGCGTTTGGCTCCGCGTCCTGCGAAATCTAAAAAATATTTTAGCGCGAGAGCAGTCGTGACTTCAAAAAACGTTGGGTGCGGCTGCCAATCACCGACGATATCGCGGATGATGCTTAGGCCGTCCGCAACCGCATCTTCAGGCATCAATTGGCCGTCGACGCGAATCCGTTCGCGAAACGTAACGAGGTGAGGGGATGTGAATAGACCTGTGCGATATCCCTGAGCGCGACAGATCGCGTCAATCATCGCACAAACGGAGCCTTTGCCGTTTGTGCCCGCGACGTGAATGACTTTGGGTGTAGAGGCGCTCGCCGTGGCGAGCGCCTGGCGTTTGACACCCGTAACGGATGCGAAGCAACGGCCGGGCTTTCCAACGCCGCTACAACATTCGTCCAGCAGACGCCGTGTGTTTTCCAGCCCGAGCTTTATGCCAAACCGCTGAAGGCCGTAAAGCCAGGCGAGCGCCTCTTTGTAATTCAAACGAGAGCGCGCGGCCACATTCACCGCGTCCCGGCAAAATACATGAGCAAACGGCTGATCTCTTCGCGCATTCTCTTGCGATGCACGATCATGTCGATCAAACCATGTTCCTGGAGAAATTCGGCGGTTTGAAATCTTTCCGGCAACTCCTGATGCGTTGTTTCCTTGATAACTCGAGGACCTGCGAAACCGATCATGCTTTTGGGCTCAGCAACGATCACGTCACCGAGCGAAGCGAAGCTTGCCATGACACCAGCAGTTGTTGGATTCGTGAGAACAGAAATGTAAGGGAGCCGTTCTGCCGCATGTTGTGCGAGTGCGCCGCTTGTTTTTGCCATTTGCATCAGGCTCAACATGCCTTCGTACATGCGTGCGCCGCCGGACGCAGCAACGATGACGACCGCGCAGCGGTTAACGGTTCCGTATTCGATCGTGCGCGTGATTTTTTCGCCGACGACCGAGCCCATGGTCGCAGCGAGAAAACCGAAATCCATGACAGCGATCGCCACCTTGTAGCCATCGAGGATGCCATGCCCACTGATCACAGCATCGAGCAAACCCGTGCTCTCCTGGTATTTCTTGAGGCGATCCTTGTAGGTAGCCATTCCTTGAAAACGCAATAGGTCGACGGATTTCAGATCGGCGTCCATTTCAACGAAAGTGTCTGGGTCGAGCAGATTTTGGATCCGCTCCATGGCTGGCTGCGCAAAGTGATAATCGCACCGCGGACAAACACGTTGATTTTGTGCAAGCTCGATTTCAGGCACGACTTCCGAGCAACCGGGGCATTTCTGAAAAAGGCCGCGCGGAATGTCTTTCTTCTTGGCGCCCTCTGTCTGGATTGCTGGCTTGCGAAAGATTGGCATGGCAGTTAGGCGCGTGCCACGGTAGCCGCGTACACGGACACCGCACCGGCGCGTTTCAAAACCCGCGCGCATTCGCTCAGCGTAGCGCCCGTAGTAAGGACATCATCGACTAGCAACACCCGCAAAGCTTGCACGTCCGCCTTTTTTCGTAAACGGAATGCGTTATGCAAATTTTCAATGCGCTCGGCGCGATCCAGCGCGGTCTGCGTAGTGGTGTATCGAGTACGCTCGAGCAACGGCTTCGCTGAGATCGAGGTGCGCACGCTGAGGAGCTCAGCGAGCAGTTGTGCCTGATTAAAGCCGCGTTCTCGTTCCCGTGCCGCATGCAACGGCACGGACACGATCACGTCGAAGCTCAGGTCGCGAACTCGTTCGTCCTCCAAGGCGCGGTGTAACCAGCGCGCTAGGAGATGTCGCAGGTGAATCTGGCGCCCATATTTGAATTCGTGAACGACATGGCGAACAATCCCGCGACCGCGGTATGCGGCCACGGCTGCATCGAAGTAAAGCATGCGATGGGCACAGTTGGCGCAGGTGAAGGTGGTCGTGATCGAGCCCTCAAACGGTTGGGAGCATTTCTCGCAAAATGGCGCGACGATGCGCATGGCTTTTCCTTCGCACGCACCGCATAAATACTCGCCGGCTCCAACGTTTCCGCCGCAAATTGTGCAGAACGGCGGATATAGAAGCGACACGGCCGCTTCGAATAAATCAAGCTTTAGAAGAGAGATCATGTCTTAGCCACGCTCGTATTAATATCCATGTGATTGTCGCTACGCCCAGCGGTATAACACCAACAAGCAGATTGTTTCCCAGCCAGGGAAGGGCGAGCATTTGCCGGCGCGCAATTAAACTGAAAAGGCCGCTCCCGAAGATCCATCCAGCATGCAGGCCAATCGGCAGCCATAATGAACGTGTCAGTACACGGGCGTCCGCGAGAATACAGCCGATGAGAAACAATGTCGCAAATGCAGACAGCAGCATGATCGGGCTGCCGAATTGCGCAAATGCGTGACTGATCGAATTGAACCCTGACGTCCAAGTCACCGTCGCGGATGTCCGATCCGGCGCCTTCAGAAAATGGACGATTGCGAACAGCGCAGAGACGGCAACGATCGCCAGATATTTTCGACCGCTTTTAAGCAGAACTCCCAAAATGATGCCGCGAAAAAATGCCTCCTCAATCAACGGAACGGTGATTGAAGCAAGAATCATCTTGCCCAGGCGTGACCAGACAAAAACGTGCCGCAACGAGTAAACATGAAATCCAACGAGCAAAGCGCCGCAGCAAAGCAACGGAACCATCGAGAGAACCACGCCCGCCATCAGATCGCGCCCCCAGCGCGGGTTCGATTTAAGGTCGAGATCAGTGATGCGACGCACGCCGCTGACACGCAAAAACGGCCACAACAAAACCGCGGCGGCAATCAGAACAGCGCGATGAAAGTACGTTTCAAAGTCGTACTTTGCCAGGAACGAAAACAGACCGTGTGCTACAAGCGACTGCGCCGACCAGAAGAGCAGGGGAGCGATAGCTACTGCTACAACGACGACCGCAGCTAGATAGACCGCCAATTTCGCTACGTGCTTCAAGCGCGCTAATGTAAGGTCCTACTGCGATGCGCAGTCAACACATATGGAACGACAAAAACGAGGACGGCACAAAACGCGAAGTCCGCGCCATAAAGTTCGGCGGCATGTGGCGGTTTCAGGCGAAGACTGCGGATGATCTCGAATGGACCTACTATGAACGCCCGCTATTGGAGGATTTGTTAGCGCTAAAAGAAATCCTCGCCCGAAAATACCAGCGACGCCGCGCTACGATGGAGGACTTGGCGGCGATCAAGAAATTGATCGAGGACCAACGCGGCGATGGGTGAATGTCGACTAACATTCACGTAAAGACTGATCTTATGGAGTGCGCAGACATGTCTGCGCTTTAAAAGCGGCGACATGTCGCCGCACTCCAAAATGCAATCATGACTGAGTGGAATACTGAGGAGCTAGCGAAGGCCGACAAGCGTTTCATCTGCGAACACGAAGATGTAGTTCCTGATATTATTGTGTTAGGTAAAGGCTTGACAGGCGGCTATCTTCCGCTGGCTATTACTTTGGT
>DATBDI010000468.1:0-4079 GCA_036270025.1 Candidatus Udaeobacter sp.
CAACACGAATGCTAGCAGATGTTGCTTTGCGCTCCGCAGTCGCGCTGTTCGTACTGGGAGCAACAATGACTCTTGCGCCGACGCCACTGGAGTACCATGAGCCCACGTCTGTTGAACGACTCAAAGGAATTGTTGTCGGCATCGTTGCCAAAGCAGTCGCTTTAAGATTTGCAGTATCAGGGTTTAGGTCAGCTTGTGCTGCCATCCGTTGCAGCGTGTCGATGGCCTTCTCCTTCGCCATTGCATCGGCTTTTTCTCTAAGATCGGCCGGTGCGTCGTCCGCACCCGTTCTGACCAACTGGAGGCGGCCCTCCGCCAGCGCCGCATCGAGGCAGGCTTGGCAATCGGTGCGAGATGCACTGGGCCCCAGTTGGGCAATGTCCTCGCTGACATCGCCGCTAATTGATGTCTCAACGCTAACTGCAGTCGAAAGCGAAAAACGGTAACTGACCTTGAGGACACCGGTGCGCCCGTTCAGTGCCGAAGCGACGCGCGCCTTCTGTTCCGGCGTCAACGTCACATTAAAAAGCGCGCTGTATGGCGGAAAATTTGCAGACGTTACAGTTTGCAAATTATCCTCCCTACCTGTGTCAGTGAGTGTCAGTGTCACCCCTTCCATTGAGAGCGGTGCCGGACTGAAACGAATCGAGGACGGCTCTGAATCGGGAAACTGCTCGTGCAAAGCTTCTCGCGACGCTTCGAAGACATCCACAGGTACTTCCCACCGCGTGCTGAACTGCAACAGGGCCGCTTGATCGGTCACGAAAAAGTTGAGCGCAGGTTTGCCGGATGCATCTTTGTCCGGCGTTGGCTCGCCGGCGATGTAGTAGAACGTTTGCCGGTCATCTTGACCGCGGTAGAAATGAGCGCCGCGGTAATCAAGCCCTGACGGCACTGTTGTCATGCCGCAACCTCCTGCATTAAGCCTGCGTTAATGACCAGCCGTTCAAACGGTGACTGCGTTTCAGACCACGTGCCGAGAATCCCATCGGTACCGCTATGTAAGCGGTATTTGTATCCGGCGTAGAACGGAGACTTGGCCAGCCAAATCCAGTCTTTTTTATTCTGTGCAGGAGTGAAATGAAGCGTGGTGATCTCCCCGGTTGTCTCTGCACGCCCTTCGGGCAACAGGTCAATGGCGACCAGTCTTATGTCGCCGGTGAAAACACACTCAATCTCTACTTTGTGGGAGCCATACTCACGGAAGGACATCAGGCCAAGCCGAAGCGTCTCCGCCGGCAAAGGTCCAAGTCGCAGCATTTGTTGTCCATCTTTCGAGTGGGCCTCGATCTCCAGCACCGCGGTGCTGGTGTCTTTCGGTAGAGCGATGACGACTGACGTTTGATCCCGATTTAGTGTGAACGATTGTTCAAAGGATGACCCGTTGGGTGTTTGGCGGCAGACAACCCTAACATCCGCAAGTTCGATTAACTCACTGGTTGCTTCGATCTGGACAAATGAAAGTGGGAAGTCGCCCGGTTGCAAATCGAGTCGATCGCCGCTGTGTTGAGTTGCCTGCCCTTGATAGGGTTGTTCCTGTCCATCCAAAATCGCAAAGGTGGTGAAGACGTAATCCGGCGATTCCGTCGGCGAGAGCCGCAGCAGCACCTGCGCGGAATCTTCAGGCTCAACCAACTCAACAGTTTTAATGATCGCTTGCGGGCGTGCCGGAGGATGCGGGGCCGCGTTGATGGTTACGCCCAGTGAAAGAACACCCATTCTATGCGCGGGCAGATTGGCCGAGATCATCACGGGAACCGTTCCCACATTGATAGGCGGAATGATCGTTTGCCGGATTACTACGTCCGGTCCAACATCACGAATTAACTGCCGGGCCAGATCCAGAGGATCGAAGCTCAAGACCAGCGGGCGAAGCACTGTGATCGGCTCGGACAGATCCCATTCGAAACTGCCACTGCCCACTTCGGCGGGTGCGGGGAACACGCAGTAGGGGTTTTGATCATCTCCGCTTGCTGGGACAAACTTTCCCCACCGGTGGCAGACGTGATCGGCCATGGACTCGGCGAACTCATCCATAGCCAGATTTTGATCTTGAGTTGCTAGCTGGAGCGGGAGTGTCTCGATATCCCGCCGAAAAAATTGTACCAGGCCTTGCCACACTATCTTTCGCTCCGAGTTTCCCAGCGCCAGTACGGCGCCAATCAATCGAGCAGGGTCAAAGCGTACATTTACTGGCAACCGCGGCGAGACGCCGGATAAAGTCATTTCAGCGATCGCTCTGAGTGGAAGTATTTCACCTAACAGAGCGTCCTTTAACAAAAGTGCCGAGGACAGCGGAAGTCTAAGCACGAAGCGCGCCACGCCGAGACCGTTCCAGGCCAATGCAACGGGCTGGAACAATTCTTGTGGCGCATTTTCCAAGTCCCCGGCAGGAGCCAAACGCATGAACCCCGATTCAAAAACTGCCTCGTCGGCAGAAGCATTCGGTCTCTTCTGGCTCAACAGTTCGAGCGCCTCCTGAATTCGGTATTGTGGTTGCACCCTCATATCAAGGACGCCGTAAGGCTGGGGAGGCGACAACGGATTTTGAGGACGCACCAGCTCAAGCACAAAGTCCGGCCGGCTGGCTTCGCGTACGGCAATCTCCAATGCTTGCGGCAAAAGCCGGAAACGGTCCTCCTGTTCAAACGAGCGAAAGATTGTCAGCCCCTGCACTGTCAAGGACTGTTGAAAATCTATGTCTCCCGGTAACGGCATTCTTTTATTTCACGCTGGGATAGACATAGAGTGTCGTTGTTATATCAGTTCGCCATTCCGTGTCTCTGGTCTCCCCGGATAGGCGTATGACTCTGACCTTGTAGCGATACTGTCCTTGATCCGGCTTGCGCAATACATAGTCACCGATCGATGCCGGCAACGGGACGTCACGTTCTTCAAGTTTGTCGGCAGTGAGTTCGATCGACACACCACCTTCGAAGTCCACCACTACGGCCATAATCTGGTTATCAGCATTGTCCGGTGGCGGATCAAATTTCTGCTTGAACGTTTTGACCGTGATGAGCCGCGGATAGACTGCCAAAGCATCATCGAGGACAGCATTCCAGACTGCGTCTTTGTCAGGTTGCACCTTGATTCCCGTCAGGTCGAATACAGCGTGCAAAGCACCTGCACCGGGTAAGGGGCTTGAAGGAACAAGCAGCAATCTCAAATCTTGGCCAGGTTTAAGCTCAACGGGCAGTTGATCCGTGTTCTCTAAGCTTACGAGTTTCCGAATCTGTCCGGGCGTCGCCGCCTCTCCCCGACGAATCTCTGCATTGAGCTCGTTGATCATTATCGGACTCTCGATAGCGTTCTTCAGGCTAATCTTAAGTCCACCGGATTCCTCGTCCGGAAATTCTTCGTAGCTGAAAACTTCGCCAATCAAATCGTCCATCCTCGCGGCAAACGGTATCGCCTCCTGTTCGCCTCCGAGATTCATCACCACGTTCCCAGATAGAAGATTGATGGAGCCACCGAACAGGGCATCGTAGACGGCTTGAAACTGGGACATGTTTAGCGAAAGCGAGTCGTGGATCCCGCTACGCAGATCAACCATCGCTCCTTTACGATCATCAAATGGTCCACTTGAGGCGTCGGATCTGGGAATGGCGAGTAAGAACTGCGTCTTGTCTGGAGGATTGAGCAACGGCTCAAAGGCGGGTCCGTTAGCATCGGGCGGGAGCGGGTCAGTGATCTTCTGTTTGAGCTCACTGGAGGCAGCTTCTAAGCGAGCGGGATCAACGAACGGAAGGGCGATGTAGTCGACGGACACTTGGACCGCATCGATCGAAGTGTCTGTCGTCGTGAACCGCACGGACATCGTCGGTTTATGGGGAGACTGCGGCAAGCGTGCGATCTTGAAAGCATCCGGCAGGTAGTAGAACTCATAGGAACGAACGGGATTCTGGTAGTAGCTGCGGGGTTGCCCTTTCCAAGTCACCTGGTGCCGAACGAGTTCAAAGTGTTCGCCGGGCGTAGCGGTAATAGCGCCGAAGATGTAACCATGCAACGCCGGCGGAAATACAAAAGGATTAGGAGCAACGCAATCATCCAGCACGCGATCAACCTGCCGAAAGAGC
>DATBDI010000469.1:0-7466 GCA_036270025.1 Candidatus Udaeobacter sp.
AAAGCGATTCCTGAATCGAGCAGATAGGCGCCGTTCAAGTTGTTCGTTGTTCCCGAATTAGCAGCGGACCATTGCCCGAAGACGGTTACGTTCGAGTAGAAAACGAGCCCCAATATTAGACGAAATGTTTTACCCCTAAACATGATTTACCCCCCGTGTTGCAACTTAGTTCGGAGTCCCGCCTTCAGGCGGTTCTTCTTCGGCCCGCGTAAACGCGGAACTCCGAACAGTACGACAAGTGTGTAACCATTTTCAACAACCGCCTACCTTTTGTGGCGGCCAATTTCTTCCAGTAGCTCGATTTGAATCTGCTGAATCTCAAACAGCCGATTGTATTGGCGGCGCAACAGATGATCGAGTTTCTCGTGTAAATGCCGGATCTCCAGCTCGGCCTTCAGATTGATTTTGTAATCATTTTCCGCGCGCAAACGGTCACGCGCCTCGGCACGATTTTGGCTCATCATGATCACTGGCGCCTGCACTGCGGCCAGGCAGGAGAGAATTAGATTTAGGAGAATGAATGGGTACGGATCAAACGATCTGGTAGCAAGCAACACGGCGTTGGCGCCGATCCACACGACGATAACAGCGCCAAATGTAATAAGAAATTTCCAACTGCCGCCGAACTCGGCAATGTGATCGGAGAGTCGCTCTCCAAAAGTGAGTTTCTTTTCGAATTGTTTCTCAATGTCGCTGGAAAGAATTTCGTGCTGCTCCAAACTCTCGATCACTTCCTGGTCGAGCACGGAAAGTTCGCCAATCTCCTCTTCCAAAACCTCTTTAACGTAGTTTTTCCGGAATTCCCCCAAATCCTCGAAGCAGACGAAGTCTTTGCCGTCGAGGTCGGGCAATTTCTTATTAATGAACTCGAGGAGCGACGGCCGAACTAATTCCGCGATCATCCCGCTGTGCGGCGACTTCGACTTTTTGCAAACCTGACAGACTAGTGATGCAGCTTGGCTCATCTGGAATTTCGCCGCTGAATTAAAAACTATTCTGCCCGGCTTGTCGATTCCGTGTTGAATCAATACCGCTCAATCTTAAGCTCGCGCGATGGAAGAAGCCGAAGTCCCTCTGGAGCCATTACACGAACAGGTGCATCATACCGCCGAACACAGCCGCGAACGCTGGATTTCGTGGGTAGCGCTTAGCACCGCTATTCTTGCGGCTCTCGCCGCGATCGCCGGCCTGCTCTCGGGCCGACACGTGAACGAAGCAATGATGAGCCAGATCGAAGCATCCGATCAATGGGGCTATTACCAGGCGAAAAGCATAAAGGCTTCGGTGCTCGATGCGAAAATGGCGCTCGCTGGGACGCGCGCCGAATCGGATCAGTCAAAACGCGATCGTTACGAGAAAGAGCAGGAACAAATAAAATCTGAAGCCGAGCACAAGGAGGCCGCCGCGAAATCAAACTTTCGCAAGCACGAAGTTTTCGCCGGCGGCGTGACCATGTTCCAAATCGCAATTGCGGTTGCCGCAATCTCTGCGCTAACGAGACGGCGTCCGTTCTGGATCGTAAGTTTAGTTTTCGGTGCGATCGGCTGCGCTTTTCTCCTGGTTGCAGCCATCACTCACTGATTGCAACAAGTCAGCACGGCAAGCCGCGCTCACCAAGCCACGGAAAATGACGTCGACGTCGCGCACGCGCGACGCGCTTGAGCCCGAACGGTTCGATCGCTTTGGCTTGAATGTGCGCAATCGCTTCATCCACGGAATCTGTCGCATAGATCAAGCGGAGGTCGGCGTCGGCGATCATTCCGTGCCGGGCCATTTTCTCGATAAAGCCGATCAACTCCTTCCAATAATCAGTTCCCATTATCACGACCGGAAAATTTTTGATCTTCCCGGTTTGAATCAGAGTGAGCGCGTTAAATAACTCGTCGAGTGTGCCTGCGCCTCCCGGCATGACCACAAAGGCGTAGGAATATTTCACCAGCAGCGCCTTGCGGACGAAAAAATAATGCATCCGCACGCACAAATCGAGGTACGCGTTGGCCGCTTGCTCGTACGGCAGCTCGATGTTGCAACCTACCGACCGGCCGCCTGCTTCTTTGGCGCCGCGGTTCGCTGCTTCCATGATCCCTGGACCGCCGCCGGTCATCACCGTGAAGCCGAGGTGCGCGATAGCTGCGCCCATTCTCCGCGCCAGCTCGTAATGCGGGTCATCGGGCGGAATTCGCGCTGAACCGAACACGGTCACGCATGGACCAACGAAATGGAGTGTGCGAAAGCCACGCAGGAAATCGCGCATCACTCGTAACAGCGTGAAAAATTCAGCAAAACGTGAACGCGGCCCTTCGAGAAAGATTTCATCCGCGCATTCAGGACGTGCGGTCAGCGTCGAAGTCGCTTCGGCGACCGGTTGCAAAACGGGATCGTGCTTGTCGGGCACGACCCTGATTAACGCCGCGGATCAACTGGCGCAAAGCTAAAGACGAGAATCTCCGCCGCCTGCGCGCTCACGTCCGGAAACAACGTCACTTGCAACCAGACGCGCCTTTTTCAACCAACGCCGCGCCCACGCGTATTCCGTGGCAAGAATGCCGAGGCCAATAGGAATGACGATGAACGCCGGGCCGGGGAGGACCAGGAGCGCAATGCCGATCAGTAGTACGGTTGCTCCGATAATCGATATGATGACCCGCTTAACTACCTTGATATTGCCTACATGTGCAGCTTCATGGAGGCGCTTGGTCCACCGTGAAAGAGCCGCTGATTGTTTCATTGCGCGAGCGAATATCGTTGCTCGCGACCGAATTGGATCGGTCAATGCAAGGATGGCAAGCTTTGCTTGCTCTGTAGCCACGGCGCTGTGTCGCCGTGCGGCGAAATGTGCTCAGCGCCTCGATGCAGCAAGGCGGGTTGCAACCGAGCGAGGGCGCGTATTTCCTGGATCGACTCCGGAATGCTTGTGGCGTCAGCCGTCGAGAGCAGAGCGCAAACGGTCGAGAAAAGGCACCTGCGCAGGCTTTAATTTGCGGCGCGCAACTCCCTCCGTGAAGAAGCACGCTTGATCGACTTCTGGAAACTTTTGGTGTTTACCCGAACGCGGCGGCCATTCCAGTTCGAATAGATTTGATTTGCACTCGAACGGTTCAGGCAAATTTCCTTCGAACGCCCAGCCGTGCACGATTTTGCCGCCTTTTTGCCTGATCCAGCCGAGCTCAATCCAGGGCTGAACATTCTCGGGACGGAATCCGACCTCTTCTTCGAATTCAATTTGCGCGCGGGTCAGCAAATCTTCGCCCGGAGCAGCTTCGCCCTTTGGGATCGTCCAGACGCCGTCGTCTTTGTGAGCGAATAACGGCCCACCGGGATGCACCAGGAGAACTTCCAGCTCGTTGTTCCTGCGCCGGAACATGAGCAGACCGGCACTGATTCGACTTCGCCGCGATTTCGAGTTTTCCACGGTATCATTTTGCGGCCGTAAGGCGCTCGCCGCTTTTTGCAAGATCCGCGCCGTTTCCCTTTTTGTCTCCCCACAGATGAAACGTGTAAGTGAAAACCACGTAGCCGAACAGATCGTGCTTCGGTCCGTTGTTGACGTAGAGCGCGGGATTGCATTGGAAATCGCGTGTGATGTTGCAGGTAAAACCGATCGTCGATGAGTTTTCAGAGCCGCTTTGCCAATCGACCTGCACCCGCCAGGTCGGATTGAAGTCGTAGGCATAGCCGAGGATTGCTTCGTTTTTGTAGTCGGCATGAATGGCCCCGGCGAACACCTTGTGATGCTCAGTACAGTAGCCAGCTTCTATAAACGGCTGAGGATCTACATCCAGGTGAGGCGACCAATTGATGAACCCAATTGAAAGAAGAAAAGGCTCTTTCGTTAGCAATCCGATCTCCGTCCCGAAGATCCATTCGTCTGGTTGGAATCCACGAAACACCGCTACCTCCGCCCATTTCGTGAGGCCCATCTCCGCTTGCAATTCATATGGGTTCGCAATCCGTTTGTCTTGTATTTGCACACTCAGGGAGAGGTCCCCTTCCGGTTGCACCTCTGGTGTCACGATTTGGCTAAGGCCTTTCGTCGTAGCGAAAGATGAAGAGGCGCTCAAAACAAGAACGAGCACCAAGACGATGATCGCGACGAACTCGTTGGCCTTCGGCGCAGCTCGTTTATGCGAAGTGTTCAGCACGGCGCGAGTAAAACCGCTGCTTCGGAATTTGTCGATTCCGGTGTTAAGCCGAAACCGTTGTTTAGCGCCTCTCGTCTCTCTCCCTTTTGAAAGTAGCTATTTAGCGCCGAAGGCGCTGCTTCAGCTTCAGCCTGGGGCCTCGCCCCAGGGATTCGATTACGCCATAACAAGCGCTGAAAGCGCGCTTCAATCAGCGCGGAGGATCAAACGGGTGTCGGAAAACGAATCGCGCCTTCAGCGCTGCTGGATTTTTCATTTCACGAATCCTGGGGCGTTGCCCCAGGCTCGGGAGTGAGACGCGCCGTTGGCGCCAAACACGTACCCCGCCAGCTTTCGGGGTTGAATGAGGGCAGGCTGATTTTAAGATTGCACTAATGCGCGTGCTCGCCATCGACGCCTCTCTGCGCAATACCGGTGTGGCAATTCTTGATGCAAATGACGGCAAGCCGCGTCCTCTCTATTTCGGCACGATTCACAACGCAAGCTCGGTGCGTTCCTCATCGTGTCTGGTGGCGATTCGCGATCGGCTCGTTGAATTGATTCGCGAACACCAGCCGGATTGTTGCGCGCTGGAGTCGGTCATTTACGTGCAGAGTTACAAGACCGCGATCATTTTGGGAGCTGCGCGGGGTGCAGCCATTCTGGCCGCGGCTGAAAATGGATTGCCTGTATTTGAATACTCTCCGAAACGAATCAAACAATCGACGGTCGGGCGTGGCGCAGCCGGAAAAGACCAGGTCGCGTTCATGGTGCGTGCGCTCCTCGGTTTAACCGAAACGCCCGATGCCGACGCAGCGGATGCACTGGCAATCGGGCTGACTCACCTGCGCTCGCAACAGGTCGCGAGTTTAGGCGTCCCGGGAGCAACGCAGATATGAGTGCAGGGGCGAGCTCCCGCCAGCATGTGGCGCGAATCGCGCTCCGCGAGCATCCTGTGGCGTCGCAGGAGTCCCGCCCTCCGCTTGAGTTGCATTGGCTGGGCCGAATGGACTTCGCTGAAGCTCTTGCTTTACAGGAAGAAATTGTCGCAAAGAAGCGAGAAGACCGTTCGCATCCGGACGAATTGCTCTTGCTCGAGCACGAACCGGTCTACACAATCGGGCGCACTCCCGATCAATCGAGTCTACTGGGTACTGCGCATTTGCCGCATCCACTTTTCGCCATCAATCGTGGCGGTCAGGCGACATATCATGGACCTGGTCAACTAATGGGTTATCCGATTATAGATCTGCGCGGGTGCGGTCAGGATCTACACAAATATTTGCGGTGGCTGGAGCAGTTGCTCATTGAGACGCTTGCTGCATACGACGTCGCCGCGATTCGACGCCAGGGGCTTACCGGAGTGTGGGTCGAACAACGTAAGATCGCTTCAATTGGCGTGGGCGTGCGGCATTGGATCACGATGCACGGATTCGCGTTAAATGTGTGCGGCGATCTGTCGGCTTTTGATCACATCGTTCCGTGCGGGATCAAGAACGTCACGATCACGTCAGTGGAGAACGAGACCGGGCGAACGTTTTCAGTTCTGGACGTGGCAACCATGGTGGAGAAGCTTGCATCGCAACGCATTTACGATCTGCGCTCCCTCCAGGAAATGGAGCCCGCAAATCTTTTAACGCGACAATGATTCCGCTCGAAGACAACGTAGGCGACATCATCGGAAAAGCGCAGCGCGGCTTGGGCGTTTCCGATTCTGCGCTGGCTGAAAAAGCGCGCGTCAATTCGCAAACAATTCGCAAGCTTCGGGACGGCGATTTCGATGAAACAGCTATTCTGAGCGTTGCGCCGATTCTCGGGCTCAGTGGCAGTGCTCTTTGCGAACTCGCCAGAGGAGAATGGTACCCATCCAAAATCGAAGCGATTGATGGGCTCGAGCAATTTAATACCGATTATCACGGGATGGCTGTGAACG
Organism: Candidatus Udaeobacter sp.; assembly: GCA_036270025.1. GTDB lineage: Bacteria > Verrucomicrobiota > Verrucomicrobiia > Chthoniobacterales > UBA10450 > Udaeobacter. The sequence continues at coordinate 6,055 of DATBDI010000469.1, forward strand.
CGTACTTGGTTTGGGATCCGGCGTCTCACGCTGGAGCGGCGTTCGATACAGGTGCCGATTCCAGCGAAATGGTCCGGTTTGCACATCGCCACAAACTGAACGTCGAACTTATCCTCCTCACCCACGCTCACCCCGATCATGTCGCGGACTTGCCGGGCCTCCGTGAGGAGACCGGTGCCGATGTTTTCGGGCCGGAGCGTGAACCAGTCCCGGGCGCGGAGCCGATTGAAGAGGGAAAACGTTTTCGCATTGGCAAGCTGCAAATCGACACACGATTGACCTGGGGCCATTCGCAAGGCGGAATAACATACGTGGTGACCGGCCTTTCACGTCCGATCGCGATCGTTGGCGATTCGTTGTTCGCCGGATCTATGGGCGGCGGAAATGTCTCGTACCAAGACGCGCTACGAAATAATCTCGAGAAAATCCTGACGCTGTCCGACGACACGATCATTTGCCCGGGACACGGTCCGAGAACGACGGTCGGCGAAGAAAAAGCACACAATCCGTTCTTTGCTGGCAAAGTGTGATGACACGAACTTTAATGACGGCTGGCGATTTCGCGCGAAAGCGCTTTTGGAGTGCGGCGGTGCTCCGCCGCTTTCAATCCATGGGGAAACACGTGCCGGAAAGCGACGCGAGGACGCGTGCGCACTCCCAAAGCTCCGCGAAAATATTCCGAGCATCATTCGGATTTGGTCATTCTTTCGGGCTTCGACATTCGTCATTCGGTTATTTGAACTCATGAACATTGGATTTGTCGGGGTCGGTCGCATGGGCGCGAACATGGCGCGCCGGCTAAAAGATCGCGGTTTCCATGTCACCGCGGTTTACGACAGGAATCGCTCGGCGGCTACGGCGCTGGCCTCAGAACTTGGTTGCGCCGCCGCTCAGGATTTATCGGAAGTTACCGCGGGATCTGACGTGATCTTCACTGTTGTCACTGACGACAACGCCATGCGAACGATTTTCGGCGGACCTGGCGATAATCTCTTGGTGAACGCGCGCGGCAAGCTCTTCATCAATTGCGCCACGATTTCTCCGCAAGTTCACGTTGAGGTCCAAAAGCTGGCGGAAAAAGCAGGCGCGCAAACACTCGAGGCGTGCATGGCCTCGAGTATTACCCAGGCGCGCGAAGGGAAGCTTTATCTGATGTGCGGCGGAACCGAGGAAGCGTTCGGAAAAGCCGAGCCGATCCTCAAGGAGCTTGCCACACAGATCCGGTTTATCGGCAGAGCTGGCGAAGCCGCAAAAGTAAAAGCGCTCGTCAACATGGTGATGAACGTCAACACCGCCGGACTGGCTGAAGGACTCGGCCTGGGCGCCGCGCTCGGTCTCGATTTGAAAATGTTGCGCGAAGTTTTTTCGCAGACGGGCGCCAACTCGCGCGTCCTCGAGACCGACGGCGAAGA
>DATBDI010000470.1:0-1554 GCA_036270025.1 Candidatus Udaeobacter sp.
GTGGACTGGGCTGCGCTGGTTGCTGGCACTGGCCGGCAGGTGGTGTTGCCGACCTATCCGTTCCAGCGGCAGCGGTTTTGGCTCGACGCCGCCGCCCCGGCTGAGGTGTCGGGTGTGGGGTTGGACTCGGTGGAGCATCCGATGTTGGGTGCGGTGGTTGAGGTCCCTGAGTCTGGTGGGGTGGTGGTCAGCGGGCGGGTGTCGTTGGGTTTGCATCCTTGGCTGGCTGATCATGTGGTGTCGGGTGTGGTGCTGGTGCCGGGTGCGGTGCTGGTGGAATGGGCGATCCAGGCTGGTGATCGGGTTGGGTGTTCGGTTGTTGAGGAGTTAGTGGTCGAGTCCCCGATGCGGTTGGGGGAGTCGGGGGTGTTACGGGTCCGGCTCAGTGTGGGTGAGCTGGATCAGACCGGGCGCCGCGCGGTGGGGATCTATTCCCGGGTCGAAGGTGAGCAGTCGGACTGGTCGCGGCATGCCCAGGGGTATCTGGGTCCGGATACGCCCGGGGATCGGGTGGATGGGGGAGTGGCCGGGCCGGGTGGTGCGGGGTGGGAGCTTTGGCCGCCGGTGGGTGCGGTTGCGGTGGAGGTAGGCGAATTTTATGACCGGCTGGCCGGCCGGGGTTATGACTACGGGCCGGTGTTTCAGGGTCTAAGAGCCGGGTGGATGCGCGGGTCGGAACTGTTTGCTGAAGTCGCGCTGCCTGACCAGGTCGATGCCCACGGGTTTGCTATCCATCCCGCCTTGCTCGATGCGGCCTTGCACACCGGGTTGTTGGCATCTGATGCCGGTGCTGACACTGCTTCGGCTCCCGGGGACGGTGCTGGTGTGGTGGTGCCGTTTGTGTGGAACCAGGTGGTGTTGCATGCCAGTGGGGCCAGGGTGCTGCGGGTCCGGGTGGTGCCTGGTCCCAGCGGGGTGTCGGTGCAGATGGCCGATCCCAGTGGGGCGCCGGTGTTATCTCTCGGGTCGCTGATCAGCAGACCGATCGCCCTTGACCAACTCACCGCCGGCGCTGACCGCGATCGTGATGCGTTGTTCGAGATCGAGTGGACCAGCCTGCCGGGGCTGACCGCGACCACCGCGCAGCCGGTGAGGGTGGCGGTCATCTCCGGGGTGCAGGATCTGGCCACCGTTGTGGGCGCCGCGGAGGGATCCCCGCCGTGGGTGGTCTTGCGCCCAGGTCCTGGCCCCGAGGCGATATCCGATCCCGACCGGGCCCGGGTGGTGATCAACCAGGTCTTAGAGGTCGTCCAAGCCTTCCTCAGCGAGGCGGCTTGCCAAGCCAGTCATCTGGTCATCGCTACCCAGCACGGCGTCGCGGTCGAACCCGGCGAGATGGTCGACCCCGTGGCGTGCGCGGTGTGGGGATTGATCCGCAGCGCCCAGACCGAAAACCCCGACCGGATCCTGCTCACCGATCTCGACACCACCCCCGAGACATTCACCGACACCCTGCCCACGGTCTTGGCGGCACTAGTCACGGCGGGGGAAGGGCAATACGCGCTCCGCGGCGAATCCATCCGGGTACCCCGACTGACCCCAGCCAGCCACGAC
>DATBDI010000471.1:0-1577 GCA_036270025.1 Candidatus Udaeobacter sp.
GGGAAAGGTTCACTGATTGGGGGGGCACGCCCCGTCCATCACGTGACGAAGCGCGGGATTTCTAGGCGCGGGATTCGCCCGAGCGTGTAATGAAAAATATGCTGCGCCGGACACGATGTCGGCAGGTGCACGCGGATCATAGTCTTCAGCTCGACGACCCGCGCGGCGATCTTGATCAGGCGCAGGCGCAACGTGTCGAACTGCGCCCCGCGCCACATCGAGCGCTTCGGCATCGAAACGCGAAGGCCCCACATGATCCAGTAGGCGCCCGCGTGCAGGAACAACCGCAATTGGTTGGCGCTTGCCTTGGTGCACGACGTGCGGTCGGCCGCCAGGTGGGTCTTCCAGGACTTGATGTGGTTCTCGGCCTGACCGCGCCGGCAGTAGACATCCTCGTAGAGCCGACGGGCGTTGCGTTGTTGCAGATTGGTGACGACGAAGCGCGTGTCCGGACCTTGCGCGCCGACCTCGACGCGGGCGATGACGCGCTCGACGCGGCTCCAACTCGTGGCCCCGTCGTAAAACTCCTTGAACCGGCGCGCCTTGCCGTCCTTCGGCGCGGCCTCGTAGAGCGTCTTCGTCGCCGCTTCCAGGCCCTCGATATGCCGGCGCAGCGTCGAGGTCGGCGCGACGCCGAGGATATAGTCGAGCCCGTTGGCGCGACAGAAGTCGAGAACCTCGGGGGCGCAATAGTGGCTGTCGCCGCGCACCAGAATCTCGGTCCTGGGCCAGTTGGCGCGAATGGAGCGCAGCAGGCGGCGCAGAAAGGCCTTGATCTCCTTTCCGCCTGGCCGCCTGGCGGGACGCAATACCGCGGTGATGAAGCGGCCCTCGCCATCGAACACGACGATGGGTTGAAAGCCATATTCATCGTAATGCGCATTGAACAAGCGCAGCTGCTGGCCGCCGTGAACCGCATCGAACGTGTCGTCGATATCCAGCACGATCCGCTTGGGAACCTTGGAATAGGACTCGCAATAGAGATCGACCATGGCGCGACCCATGCGAAGCAGCGCGCGGGCGTCAGGCAGGTTCTCCAACCGCGAGATCGTCGGCTGCGAACACAGCTCGCGATCCGAAGGCGTCAGATCGAGCGCCATCTTGAACATCGGATCGGAGCGCAGCGAATCGGCGTCGTTGCCGTCCTCATAGCCGGCTGCGATCATCAACAAGCGAAATCGGATGATGTCGGCCATCGAGTGCGTGACATGGTTGGAAGCGCGCGGGTCCTCGATGCAGGCGGCCATCCGCTCGGCGACGCGAAGGCGGTCCTCGATCTCGCGCAAAGTCAAAATCCCGCCGTCGGAGGAAAGCCGCCCGCCGTCGAATTTGACCACGACATTCTTGCCCGCGACAGGTGACAGGCCGGCCAGGGGCAGCATAGGATCGTTCATGGCGGATGTCGCTTTCCTGAAAGTCGCGTTGTTTTGATTCGACACCAAAATCATACGCGGAATCAGATATTTAAGCTACATCCGCCAACTCCAGCCGAATTATGCGGGTTAGGAGATCTTCGCCGGCGGTGTGGTCGATTGCAGGTCTGGTCACGTGGCGGTTTGCCGAAATCGCCTCGTCAA
>DATBDI010000472.1:0-2286 GCA_036270025.1 Candidatus Udaeobacter sp.
TGGCTGCTCTCTACTTCGTATTGCGAGTTCGAGAGACCTTCTTCTGTAGTGGCAGCCGCGTCGGCTGCGCTCCTGAAATCCCGCAGGCGGCACGCCTGCTGCCACAGGATAACAGCGGTTTTCCACCGACTCGCTGCGTAGGCGAGTCGGGCGTAACCAGCTCGGGCGCCCTGACGTTGCATTTGCTCGGCTTTTCCTTTTGCGCCGCCGCAGCGTTATTGTCGCGCGCTACCTTCGGTGCGCCGTTTCTTCTGATTGCGCCGCTTCTTGCGCTTCGATTGTTCCGCAGGAATCCAATTCGCAACCTTGCGGCGCTTTTTCTTCCGCTTGGAGCAGCGTTCCTTTTTTATCTGTTTCTAACGTACGCACGATTCGGCGATTTCAGCGGAATGCCGATGCGTTATTCAAACAATCCGGAGCAGCGCCAGTTTGCAGTGCAGCACGGGCTGTTTCGTCTTGAGCGTGTGCCTTACAGTTTTGCAGACTATTTCTTCTTACGCCGGCCGGAACCTCGACCGGAGGCGCCTTTCCTAAGAGGGGACCGGCAGGGGTTTCATCATCCAAATCTTTTCGTTATGCCGTTCACGGAAACGTATTCATCGCTATTATGGTGCTCATCATGGATTTTACTTGGAGCCGCTGTTGGCGTGGCAATGCTGCTCCGCCCGGGAGGGGCCTCCGGGGTAGACCGCGCAATTGCGGCCGTCCTTTTGCTCCAGTGGCTTCTCATTTTGTCATTTATGGGGCTTGCTCAACGTTACCTTGCGGAGTTTTTTCCGTTTCTTGTTTTCACTTTCTTCTTTTTTCTGCGACAAGGCAGAGCTGCGTTCCATTTGCGCTATCCGCTTATCGCGTTGGTTGCCACGTCAGTCGTCATCAACTCGCTTGCTACAGTGTCATGGCTGGTCGAGGCCGACATGAATGTTCCTGTGCAAACACGGGCCCAGTGGTATGAGTTTCTAGGCAGGACATACCAGCATCAACGCTTTTGGCAGCGGTGAAATTTCTAGTTCAAGTTGCTTGCCGAAACGAGCATGATTTCGGCACGTTTCGTACGCCTGATGAACATACTAATCACTGGAATCTGCCGCTTCACCGGCAGCACTCTGGCGCCATTTTTCGTGGCGGGCGGCGTCGATTCCGCCATGTCCCTTGCTCAGTTGAGTGACTGGTGCGCAGAGCGCTTTGGCAGACACGACGTTGAACCGGAGTCCGTCTCGCGCTCGTATGACGTTCCCTTTTTCGCAGGCGAGGGATATGTTTCTCTGCTTTTTCTCCATAGCTGGATTCTCTTCGGCACTATCACTTTTCTCTCGGTAACAGCTTGTGTACGATACCTTCAACCAATGTCGCTCCTAACGATATTGATTTTTGCCGCGTTGGTGAAAGCCGTGACTGATCGACGATCCCGGCGAACATCGGCGGCGATATCATGAACATCTTCATTGCAGGAGGCGCCGGTTTTATTGGCAGCCATTTGCTTCGTCGGCTACTAAAAGACGAGAAGGTCAGCGGCGTGGTGGTACTCGATAATTTTAGCTCTGGCCGTCAGTCCTATCTCGATGGGAACATAGCGGACTCCCGATTACGTATTGTAAAGGCCGATCTGAAGGACCTCGATACCGTTAAAACCGCGATGGAAGGATGTAAAATCATCTATCATTTGGCGGCAAACCCCGACATCGCCAAGGCAGTGACACAGCCAGATATCGATTTCTGGGAAGGCACTTATTTGACCCAAAATGTGCTCGAAGCAATGCGCATAACCGGTGCGCGCAGCATCGTGTATACGTCCGGTAGCGGCGTCTATGGAGATAATGCCGGGGTTGCTTTTCGCGAAGACTACGGTCCCTGTACGCCGATCTCAACTTACGGCGCAAGCAAACTTGCTTGCGAAGGATTGATTTCGGCCTACTGCCATATTTTCGGCTTTTTTGGCAGGACATTCCGCTTGGCCAATGTTGTCGGTCCGCGGCAGACACATGGTGTCGGCTACGATTTCGTTCGGCGCCTCAAGGCCGACCCGACTCGGTTGCGGATTTTGGGTGACGGGACACAGAAGAAGAGCTACGTCCACGTCGAGGATGTTCTTGATGCGATTTTCGTGGCCGCCGACAAAACAACAGCGCTCTACGATGTTTTTAACGTGGCGACAGACGATTACATCACTGTTTCGGACATCGCGAAACTAGCCGTTCAAATCGGTGGGTTGGATCTGCGTGAAGTAAAATTCGAATTTACGGGCGGCAATCGCGGCTGGAAAGGGGATGTGCCGATTGTGTGGAT
>DATBDI010000473.1:0-1959 GCA_036270025.1 Candidatus Udaeobacter sp.
TAGAAGGCCCGATCCTCGCCCCAGGTAAGCTTCCGCATCACCAGTTGGTACTCCCTATCGCGAAGCGGATGAAAGGGATGGGTTATTCGGAACCGGCCTGCGGTGAATCCCACACAAGCTGTATTTGATAACTCTCGCGAAGGGCAAGGTCGAGTCCGGCGTCGGGCATGCCAAGAAAACGCCCCTCAAGGGTTTACGTTTTGAAAGCCTGGAGGAGGCGCAAGCGTATCTCGATCAATGGGAAGAGCGTTGGGCCGACACACGCATTCACGGTACGACGAAGCGCCAGGTCTCGGCCATGTTTGCCGAAGAACGACCAGCGCTTCTGCCACTACCGATTGAGCCCTTCCGCTACTACCAATACGGTGAACGTACGGTGCATCTGGATGGCTGCGTCGAAGTGGAAGCCGCCTACTACAGCGCGCCACCTGGCTGGATCAGTCGTCGCGTCGTTGTGCAATGGAACGCTGACCAGGTACGGTTGATCGATCCACACACCGGACAACTGCTGCGTGAACACTTACGTCAGCAGCGCGGCCGGCATCGCATTCAAGAAAACGACCGGCCCCACCGGACTCCGCTCAAGACCGAACAGCTACTTCTTCGAGCCGATCTCACGGGACTTCACATAGGTGCGCTGTGTCGAGCCATGCACGACGCGGAAGGACAGGTGGCAGTTCGCCGCATTCTGGGCGTGGCCGCACTCACCAAGAAGTATGGCTTCGCCTCCACCGACGAAGCTTGCGCCATTGCCTTAGAAGCCGGCGCTTGCACTTATCGTTTCGTGCGCCGCTATCTGGAACGTAATCCGCAACTGCCGTTGAGCCTGCGCCAAGTAGATCCGTTGATCCGCCAACTCACCCACTACCGAGAACTAATAGAAAAGCGAACCCGTCAGAAGGATGATTCATGCACCTTGTAGAACTCGAACGTTCGTTGCGACAACTGCGCCTCAGCGGCATGGCCGCTGTGCTCGAAACTCGTTTGCGCCAGGCCCATGCGGAACCGATGGCGCCTATCGATCTGATTGCTTGCCTGGTGTCCGATGAACTAACGCTTCGTTCCGACCGTTTGCTCGCACGTCGCCGCAAACAGGCAGGCTTCCGTGATCCCGGCAGAAGCCTCGATAACTTTGACTTCACTTTCAACCCGAAGATGAACCGCAGCTTGGTGTTTGATCTGGCGACTGGGGCGTTCATTGCCAAACACGAAGATGCTCTCTTTCTCGGCCCTGGCGGTTCGGGCAAGAGTCACTTGGCGCAAGCGATCGGACAAGCGGCTATTCTGCAGGGCTACAAAGTGTTCTATCGTGAAACTCACGTCCTGCTGGATGAGTTGGCCGAAGCGGTGGCGGAAGGCACACGCAAAGAGTATATGGAAGCGGTGGCGAGTGTTCCACTGCTGATCATCGACGACTTTGGCATGCGCAAGCTGCCGCACACTGCTGCTGAGGATCTGCTAGAGATCATCATGCGCCGCTATGAGCGTTTCAGCACACTGTTAACTTCTAACCGCCCTGTTGAGGATTGGGGAAAACTGCTCAGCGACGTTGCTGCCGTTAGTGCCATGCTCGACAGACTTCTGCATCATGGACACGTGCTGAAGTGCGGCCCGCGCAGCTGGCGCACCAAAACTGCCGCACCTTCATAAGGAAAGGATCTTTTCTGAACACGAGGGCTCTGCCCTCGCGCTCCCGGGATTTACCGCTTCCGCGCCAGAATGCCAAAGGGCGGTCTAGCCGCCCCGCACTCCGGCCCCTCTGTCGGGGCTCCGGTCGCATCCCTGCGTTGCCATCCTCCGCCCAGGTGTTGTCGCTCTACAGCTTTTTCTGCGTTCCGCAAACAAAAGTTTGCATCGCGCCCACTCTGGCGTTATAACTACTCTTGTCCTGAACCCGCTCCTCCGTTGGCCGCTTTTGAAGTGTTCACGCTATGGCCGGTTTTCAGGTGTTCACCGAGG
>DATBDI010000474.1:0-3323 GCA_036270025.1 Candidatus Udaeobacter sp.
GTATTCGTAACGAAAAGCTTCTGCAGCACTAGAAATTGCGGACTCGTCCAAATCTAAGTCTAGCTCATCCGCGCGTTTTTCCGCCTCGACTTCATCAAGAAATTCTTTCCACTTAACTCCCAGCTCGCCTCTAAAAATGGCTGCATCGATTGCATCACGTGCCGTATATTCCCTTTCTCTGCACGCGCACACTATCAAGTCAAAGCCTGAAGTCGACTCCGTGGTCGCCATTGAAAGCGAGCTTTCTACAGCATTCTGGGAAGTAAGTCGAAGATTAAACCCTATTGTGAAAAAGTCGAACCTGTCTTACGTCGGCCAGACCCGATCCGCTACCCCTCCGCTCGGATCACAGCAGGAACGGAATGAGGCGTTTGGCACGTCGCTGATACGCAGCATATCGCTCGGGAAATTGCTGCAGCATCAATTTTTCCTCATGCCCGAGCTTAATCCAGAAACTCACGAACATAAGCAGCGTGCCGACGAAGCCTGCCAGGTGTCCCAGCACGAGCGCGGTTGCGAAAGACATTGTGAGTATGCCTGTGTAAATGGGATGGCGCACGAATCGGTACGGACCGCACTCGACCAGTTCGTGTCCTTCTTTTAACGTCACGACACCGCTCCAATTCCGTCCCAAAATGAGTCTGGCCCAAAGCGCCACGCCCAAGCCGGCGATGCACAAGAGCGCACCGGTACACGCGACGGGCGCCGCATGCGGCAGAACGCGCATATTCAGGGGATATGGTAATTGTCGGCCGTACATTAAAAGCAGGTACGCGATCAGCAGCAGCAGCCAATAACGCAGCCGCTGCGCCGGGCTTTCGCGATAGACCGTGCGTTTCGTGGATAGCGCAGCCAGCAACCAAGTTGCGACAAATACAATCCAGCAACTGATGACGACATTGACGGCCAACGAATACGCCTCCATGGAAGATCGACAGGTTAAATCAAAATCTGGTGTCCATTCGTGCCTGCCGCGCCGTACCTTGCGAAGGCGGGTGTATCCGTGGTTAGCTCTTCACTATCATGGCTGTTCCTGCTTCGCTGCACGCTCTTCTCAATCAATCAATCGACTACGCTGGACTGTTTCCGCCAGCGAGTCTTGCGCTGGAGCCAGCCATCGAGAATCAGGCAACATATGCGCGTTCATCCGATGCCTGGATGCTGAACACGTTCGTTCTTCCGGTCCAACAATTCGACGCGGCAAAACAATTTCTTTCACACTTCGACGTGTCGCATCCGCTGCGCGTGGCAGCGCTCGGGCCGAAGACTGCCAGCGCCGAGGCGTTTCTTGATTCGCTTGAAGACGCAGATGCAGCGATTCGCTCGTTCTCGGGACACAATGTCGATCTCGTGGCGATTAATCATCTCGAAATGTTCCTGCCGGATGACGCGGACACCGCAGTGCTGAACCAGGCGAGAGCGATCATGGGTGATCTGCCCGTGTTTTGGGAAGCGCCGCCGGAAAAAGCCGAACAGACGATTGCGTTACTGGCAGAGCACAATTCCGACGAAGAGTCGGCAATATTTGGTTACAAGTTGCGCACGGGCGGAGTCACGGCGGATGCGTTTCCAACTTCGGCCCAGATCGCTGGTGCTCTCGTTATGCCGGCCACGCATCAGCTTCCGATCAAGTTCACCGCGGGCCTGCACCATCCGATTCGGCACTTTCGAGAGGAAGTGAAAACAAAGATGCACGGGTTTCTTAATGTGTTGGGTGCTGCCGTTCTGGCCGCAGAGCACCGATGGGATACGAACCAAACGACGACCATGCTCGAGGATGAAGATCCTGCTCTCTTTACCTTTACGAACGATTTCTTTTCGTGGCGTGAATGGAAGATCGAGACGGAACGCCTGCAATATCGCCGAAGATTCGTCAGATCGTTTGGCAGCTGCAGCTTCGAAGAGCCAGGCGAGGATCTGCGCGCGTTGGGGCTTCTCTAATCCACCACGAAGGACACGAAGAACACGAAGCTGTTTGGAGATGATCTGAATTTCTTCGTGGCCTTCGTGCTCTTCGTGGTTAAATCGCAATCATGGCTCTTCGTTCATTTATCGACGTCGCACCGGATTCGCATTTTCCGCTGGAGAATCTTCCCTTTGGCGTCTTCCAACCGAAGCAGGACAGGCCGCGCGCCGGTGTCGCCATCGGCGATTCAATCGCTGACTTGTCGGCACTCGAGGAACTCGGCCATTTTCAGTCGCCGGAATTTCAAGGGAGAAAAGTTTTTTCGGAAGACTCGCTGAATTCATTTCTCGCGCTGGGCCGCCCGGCCTGGCGCAAAACCCGAGAAATACTCCAGCATCTCCTCGCAGCCGATACACCGATATTGCGCGACGATCCCGTCGTTCGCGCCCGGGTGTTTCACGCGCAAAAAGAGGTCGCGATGAAACTGCCGGCGCGGATCGGTAATTACACCGATTTCTATTCGTCATATCACCACGCGCACAACGTGGGCACGATGTTGCGCGGACCGGAGAACGCGCTAATGCCGAATTGGAAATGGTTGCCGGTCGCGTATCATGGACGCGCCAGCTCGGTTGTTGTCAGCGGGACTGACGTGCGCCGGCCAAAAGGCCAAATCAAACCCCCAGACGCGCCAGCGCCGAGCTTCAGCCCGACGAAGAGTCTGGATTACGAATTGGAAATGGCGTTCCTGGTCGGGCCCGGCAATACGCTAGGCGAGCCCGTGCCGATCAATCGCGCGGTTGATCGCATCTTCGGCCTTGTTCTAATGAACGACTGGAGCGCGAGAGATATTCAGGCGTGGGAATATCAGCCGCTCGGGCCATTTCTGGCGAAGAACTTCGCGACGAGCATTTCTCCCTGGGTCGTTACGCTCGAAGCACTCGAGCCATTTCGAAAACCGCTGCCGCAACAGGATCCCGAGCCGCTGCCGTACTTGCGATCGGGAAATGACTTCACGTTCGACATTGATCTCGAAGCGCGATTGCAAACGTCGTCGATGACCGCGCCGCATGTAATCACCCGCACAAATTTCCAAAATCTTTACTGGAGCATCGCGCAGCAACTCGCCCATCACACGGTCGGCGGCTGCAATCTCCAACCGGGAGATTTGCTTGCGAGCGGCACCATCAGCGGCCCAACGGAAGAATCGCGTGGCTGCATGCTCGAGCTAACATGGCGGGGCGCGAATCCATTAAAGCTGCCGAATGACGAAACGCGCAAATGGCTCGAAGACGGCGATACACTCAATATCACTGGTTGGTGCCAGGGTGATGGTTACCGTGTTGGTTTTGGTGAAGTCAGCGGGCGCGTCTCATCAGCACTGTAAAGCGTGGCAAGAGGCACTTTGCCTTGGAAT
>DATBDI010000475.1:0-10103 GCA_036270025.1 Candidatus Udaeobacter sp.
CGATTACGCCGGCAATTACTACATTCTCAAAGTGGAAGATAAACATGGCGGCACGACCCGTTCGCTTGCCGAAATGCGGCCAGACATTGAGAAAAAACTGCTTCAGGAAGAAGCCCAAGGCATACAGGAACGCTGGATCGCGAGCCTGCGCGCAAAGGCTTACATCAAAACTTTCTGATTTTGCATTGAGCGTTTGACGTTGAGCGGTGGGCGCCCGGCGTTTGCTCAGCATGCTCGTGCTCGATTGGGCAAATTCGATTACGATCAGGAGCATGAGCAGGAGCAGTGGAAAAGCGCGCATAGGAATCACATTGGGCGATTGCGCCGGGATCGGCCCCGAAATCATCGATCTCGCGCTGAAGTCTGGGCGCGTTCCTGATTCGGCCGAATACGTCGTGATTGGGCGACACCCAAATTGCAAACCGGGCGAACCGACAACTGAAACTGCGCGTTCCGCGGCCGCTGCGCTCGAGGAAGCGGTTACAGTCGCGCGACGCGGCGAGCTCAATGCAATCGTGACCGGGCCGGTTCATAAGGCGCGCATGTATGAAGCCGGTTTCAAATTTCCAGGCCAAACGGAATTTTTCGCCGAGCGCTGCGGCGTCGATAATTTTGCCATGTGTCTGACCGGCGGCAAGCTGACGGTCGCACTGGTGACAACGCACATTCCGCTCAGCGAGGTCCAGAGTGGGCTGAAGCAATCGGAGATTGTACGCGTCGGTCTTTTGCTCTTGGATTTCCTTCACTCGCGTTCGGTAAAGGTGCCGCGCATTGCGGTCGCAGGCTTAAATCCGCACGCCGGCGAATCGGGCAAACTTGGCCGCGAAGAAATCGAAATCATAGCGCCCGCCCTGGAAGAACTAAACCGATCACCGATCACTGATCACCGATCACTGTTTTCCGGCCCGCACTCAGCGGACACAGTGTTCCATCGCGCGGTTGAAGGCGATTTTGATGCGGTCCTGTGCATGTATCACGATCAGGGTTTGATCCCGTTGAAGCTGCACGCGTTTCACGCGGGTGTGAACGTGACGCTGGGTCTTCCCTTTGCTCGGACCAGTCCCGATCACGGCACCGCATTTGAAATCGCCGGTAAAGGCATCGCGCGACCCGACAGCATGATCGCAGCGATCAATCTCGCGGTGGAGCTAACAGGATGTCATGTCGAGCAGAGCCGAGACATCTTTGGCAAATAATGACGAAGCACGAATGCCGAATGTCGAAGAAATTCCGAATGCCCAAATGACGAACCGCGATCGATGCGTGTTTAATAAATCGGATTTCGTCATTATTTCGTCAGTCGTCAGTCGGATTTCGTCATTGGCAGGCGACAGGAGAGCAAGAGCAAGAGTATGAGCAGGAATATGAGCCTGCAGAAATACCTCTCGGTTTTTAACATCGGACTGCAAAACACGTTCGTGTATCGCTGGAACTATTTCCTCCGTGCGCTGTTCGCTCTGATCCCGCTGGCGGGGACGGTATTTCTTTGGGAGGCGATATTCAAGGAACGCGGCGGCAGCCTGCACGGCTACGACTACAGCTCGATGATTTACTACTATTTGCTCACCATTTTGGTCAGCAATCTCGTCGTGCCAACGGAGGATGAATGGCAGATCGCCGCTGACATTCGCGAAGGCCAGATCAATGCACTTCTCACGAAGCCGATGAGCTACCTCGCTTATCGGTTTAGCATCTTTCTGAGTGGGCGACTCGTTTACACTCTCGTCACGCTGCCGCCGATCGCACTGATCTTCGTTTATTTTCGGGAGTACATTGTGCTGCCGGCCGATCCGCTGGTTTACGTGCTTACCGCGGCCTCAATAATCATGGCTGGTTTTATTCAATTCTTTATTACTTACAGCCTGTCGATGTTCGCCTTCTGGATTTTGGAAATCTCCACGATCGTTTTCATCGTCTATTCGTTCGAATATTTCCTTGGCGGACAAATGTTTCCCATCGACATCATGCCGGCCGGCGTGCAAGCCGTGATGAAGTGGCTGCCGTTTTACTATGAGTTGTTTTGTCCGGTCGCGATCTTTCTCGGGCGGTTGAAGGGCGCCGAGCTGATCCAGGCGCTGGCAATTCAAGCCGGTTGGTTGTTGCTCACATGGGCGTGCGCTAAAGCGATGTGGAGGCGCGGGCTTGGCCATTACCAGGCTGTTGGCGGATAGGACAACCGCACAGCCGAACATCGCGTTCGCTCCCTAACAAGTTCAACACTCAACGCTCAACGCTCAACGCTCAATTCATTGCTTCATCGTTGGAAGTTGGACGTTGGGCGTTGAACGTTGGGCGTTTTCATCCGAAATAGCACCCCAGCCAATGGCGCGACTTCACGAGTATCAAGGCAAGGGCATTCTTGCGGCGAACGGGTTCAAGATCCCGCGCGGGCGCGCGGCGTCCAGCCCCGACGAAGCCGTCGCGGCAGCCAGGGAACTTGGGGGCGAAGTTGTAATCAAAATTCAAGCGTGGACGACTGGACGCGCTGGGATCGGCGGAGTGGCCTTTGCCAAAAATCCAGACGAGGTGGGCGCGCATGCCAAGCGGATGTTGTCGATGAAAGTGGGACAATTTCCAGTCGAAGCCGTGTTGGTGGAAGAGAAGATCCAGATCGACCGCGAGTTTTTTCTTTCGTTCGCGATCGATGACGCTGCTCGCGCCCCGGTGATTATTTTCGCGGCGGGCGGCGGCACAGGGATTGAAGAGCGGGCCGCCGCAACGCGACGGATTGCCTGTGATGTAAATTGCGGGCCGCTGGAATCGGCCGTTGGCGCTGTTAGTTCGTGCGGGCTTTCACCGGCGCATGCGAATCAACTCGCCGAGTCCATCTGCAAATTATTTGTCGCGGCGCGCAGCGTCGAAGCGCGCTCGCTTGAGATTAATCCGCTGGGGCTGACCACAAGTGGAGAATTCGTCGCCGCCGACTGCCGGATTACCATTGACGATTATGCCGTCGTTCGACATCCGGAACTCGGGATAGAGATTGCGCGCGAATTCGATCATCCGCCCACCGCCCTGGAGCGAATCGCGTACACCGTCGAGCAAAACGATCATCGCGGCACATTCTATTTCGCACAGCTGGCAACGACAGCTCAAAGCGATTCCAAGGGCCTTGTCGGATTTCACGGCGCCGGCGGCGGCGGCTCAATGATGTCGATGGATGCAATTGTGAACGCCGGATTTACGATCGCGAATTTTACGGATACAAGCGGCAATCCATCGGCGTCGAAAGTATATCGCGCTGCGCGAATCATTTTGGCCCAGCCAGATCTGGTGGGTTATTTCGGTTCGGGCTCGGGAGTGGCGAGCCAGGAACAATATTGGTCTGCGTACGGTCTGGCGAAAGCATTCTGGGAACTCGACCTGAACATTCCCGCTGTGATTCGTCTCGGTGGCAACACCGAAGATCGGGCAGTTGATATCTTGAGCCGAATGTCGACGCTGCTTAGCGCGCCGGTTGAAGGTTATCGGAAGAGTGACGCACCGGCCACCATCGCGACGCGCTTCGCCGAATTGGTGGCGGAAGCAAATGGCGCCAAATGGAAACCGCGCCTGCCGCGCACGCCAAAATTCATCAGGGATCCATCGGCCACCATGCTTGCGGTTAAAAATGGCTGCGTCTGGATCGACACAGCGCAGTGGCCGCGCATCCGCGCCGCCATCGAAAAGCACTCGCGCGGATTAATTATTGATCGTCCGGCAGCTGCCGGACCTGCGGCAGCGTTGCCGAGTGAAGAGTTCGCTACGAAAGATTCCGAGCTGCTCGCCTGCGACGTCGAATGCCGCCTCGCCGGCATCGAAGGCTTCTATTTGGAACTTAAGATTCCCGGGCTCGACGAGCTAATCGGAGGCAATCATTAATGGCGATTTTGATCGACGACAAGAGACGCGTTCTGGTGCAAGGCATCACCGGGCGTGAAGGCAGAGCGCGCACACGGCTGATGCGCGAGTATGGAACAAACGTGGTCGCCGGCGTCACGCCGGGCAAAGCCGGCCAGAACGTGCTCGGTATTCCGGTCTTCAACACACCACAGGAAGCGGTGGTGGCGCTTGGTGAAATCGATATTTCTGTCGTGTTCGTCCCGGCGGCCGGAGTGAAAGATGCGGCGATTGCAGCGATCAATGCGGGGATCAAACTCGCGGTTCTTGTGCCTGATCGCGTGCCGGTTTGGGACGCGATGGAAATCGCGGCGGCAGCAAAAGCAAATGGCGCAACGTTTTTGGGGCCGAATACGCTCGGGGCATTGAGTCCGGGTAAAGGCGTCGTCGGCATGATTGGCGGCCGCGCAGAGAGCGCGCGGCAATGGTTTAAGCCTGGGGTTCCAAAAGGTGTTGGTGTGATCAGTCGCTCCGGCGGCATGGCGTCGAGCACCGGCTACTACCTCGGCCAAGCGGCCGTGCGGATTTCGACAATTGTTCATATCGGGGGCGATGCCGTTATTGGCATTCGGTTGCCCGATGCGGCGCTAATGTTCGAAGCCGATCCGCTCACCGAAGCGATCGTTATCTTTGGCGAGATCGGTTCCTCACAGGAAGAAGAACTGGCGCAGCTCGTTGCGGATCGAAAAATTACGAAGCCTGTAATTGCCTACATCGGCGGCAAGGCGGCGCGCGAAGGGACGCGGTTCAGCCATGCTGGCGCAATTATCGAAGGCGGTCGCGGCACGCATGCTGGCAAAGTGAAAGCGTTGCGCGAAGCTGGTGCGACTGTCGTCGACGCGTTTGGGGAACTGCCGGAAGCGGTAGTAAAAATTCTCAAGCAGGCGAACGGAGAAAGTCTCATGAGTGAAGCTGACCGAAAGGCGGTGTGGAACACTGCGATCACACGCGTGGCGCCGAACCGTGTCGCGGTGCGCGGATATGACGTTGCAGAGTTGATGGGGCGCATTTCATTCGGCGCGGCCGTTTATTTGATTTTCACTGGCGAGCTTCCATCGCCGGCCATTGCACGCCTGATGGACGCAATTCTAGTCTCGTCGATCGATCACGGGGCGACGCCACCGAGCGCGTTGTCCGCTCGCACAGTCGCATCTACTGGCGCAACTCTCAGCGCCGCTGTTGCCGCCGGCATCATGTCCATCAATCGGCATCACGGAGGTGCGATTGAAGATTGCGCCCGGCAGCTCAAAGCAATTGCTGACCGCGCTGCGGCTGAATCTATCTCGCTGGACGAAACAGCCGCGCGGACAATCGCAGCTATGAGCGAAGCAGGCGAACGAATGTCGGGTTTTGGCCATCGGTTGCACACAAAGGACCCCCGCACAGCGCGACTATTTGAGCTGGCGCACGAAGCAGGCGTGGACGGTGTGCACATGCAAGCGGCGCGCGCCGTTAAGAAGGCTTTCGCCGCCGCAAAGAAATCGCTGCCCATCAATGTCGATGGCGCCATCGGCGCGATCCTTGCCGATCTCGGAATGAACCCCGCTTCGTTTAACGGCATTTTTATGATCGCACGCACACCAGGCCTGATCGCGCACACGATCGAAGAGCAAACCCGGGAGAAACCGATGCGCCGGATTGATCCCGTCAATCATGGCTACGACGGCCCGCCCCTGCGCTCATTAACCACAACGGAAAGCAGAGCGGTTGAACCCGGGCCGGGTACGCCGTAGTTCGACTGCGAGCGAAGATAGGTAACAGGTCTGTTACCTTTTTGGGGAGTCGATTGGATGTAAAAGAGATTGATGCCATCGCCAGCCGCGAAAGTTTCTTGTAGCCTCGTGGGTTGACTGCGGGCCGAGTTCACCAAGGCAAAACACTCCCATGGCAAACATGCAAACTGAAGCGGCTGCTTTCGTGACGACTCACTGGAGCCTGGTCTTAAGCGCGCAAGGTGAATCGCCAGCGGCCGAAGCAGCGCTTGACGAGCTTTGCCGGATTTACTGGCGACCACTGTACGCTTTTGCGCGCCGGTGGGGTTGTGACCCCGACGAAGCGCGGGATTTAACTCAGGGGTTCTTCGAATTGCTGCTTACGCGCCGGGACCTGGACAGTGTTCGCGAGGAAAAAGGACGCCTGCGTTCGTATCTTCTAACGTCATTCAAGCATTTCATGGGAGATGAACGACGGCGGGCCATGACGATCAAACGCGGCCATGGCCATACGCTGATTCCGTTGGAGGAAGTGCATGCAACTGAGCGAGCCGATTCAGCGTTCGGCGGCCTTGTTGACTCCCTCACGGCTGACGTGCTGTATGAGCGTCGATGGGCTGTGGCGTTAATTGAGCAAGTCCTGAAACGCTTGAAAGAGGAATACCGCGCCACGGGCAATGCGCTTCTCTTTGAATCGCTGAAGCAGTTATTACCCGACGAACCGGAAGCAATGCCGCGCGCCAAGATCGCGGCAAAACTCGGGATGACCGACAATGCGCTCAGGCAAGCTTTCCACCGGTTTCGCCATCGGTACCAACTTTTGTTAAGGGAGGAGATTTCTCGGACGGTCGCACAACCTACAGAGATCGAAGATGAGTTGCGTCATTTAATCGCTGTGTTGCGCTCATGAAGAAATGAATTCTTCAACTGACAGGAAATTTCCTGACGTTTTACCTGGCCCGAATTCGTGAAGGCGGTGGCGAGATCTTGCCCAAGGTGTGGCGCGAAAGTCGCCGCCGAAGTAGCGGAAGGCCTTTGCACTGCTTGTCTGCTTGAGACCGGTCTGGGAATGTCCGTGCGCCCTGTAGCCATGGGCGACCATCCTGGCCGCCAGGAAGCGCGTTTGCGCACCGACACGAGCCCCGCGTCCCACACCAACGGGGCAGCAGATGACGCAGACACTCTGGGCGATTACGAGTTACTGGAGGAGATCGGGCGCGGCAGCCAGGGAACTGTCTATCGAGCGCTACAGAAGAGTCTTAATCGCACAGTCGCGTTAAAGGTTATCCGCTCCGGCCGGTGGACTACACAAGCACAGCTAAAGCGATTTCGATTGGAAGCGGAAACTGCCGCGAGTTTGGACAACTCTAATATCGTTTCGATTTACGAAGTCGGCGAGCATGACGGCTCCTGCTACTTCAGCATGAAATTAGTTGAGGGCGGCCCATTGGACGAGATCTCCAAGCGTGAGCCCATGCCAATCCGGCGCGCAGCGGAATTGATTGCCAAGGTGGCGCGTGCTGTTCATTACGCGCACGAGCGCGGCATTCTCCACCGCGACATAAAGCCTGGAAACATTTTGGTCGATACGGAAGGCGAACCGCACCTTACCGACTTCGGCCTGGCGCGTCTGACTGAAACTGAGAGCACGGTCACCGGCACGCTCGACACGCTGGGCACACCGAGTTACATGGCGCCGGAACAGGCGTTGGGAAGCAACCGACTTACAGCCGCAACAGACGTGTACGGCCTAGGCGCGGTGCTATACCATCTGCTTACCGGGCATCCACCATTTGCAGGCGGAACAACCTACGACACGATCCGGTTGCTGCTGGAAACCGAACCACGGCAACCCCACCTCTGGAATCCAAAAATAGATCGCGACTTGGCAACCATCTGTCTCAAGTGTCTCGAGAAAGACCCCCAGCATCGTTATTCCTCTGCCCTCGCTTTGGCCGAAGACCTTGAAGGCTGGCTCCGGCACGAGCCGATTCGCGCGCGCCACACAGGAATGTTTGGCCGTGGAAGAAAGTGGGTTCGCCGCAACCCGACTTTGGCCCTGTTGATATTGGCACTGACCGCGCTGGCAGCGGCCATTAGTTGGAATGTTTGGAAAAGCGAATTTGTGCCCAGCACTGCAGTCACAGGGATCGCTGTGTTACCATTTGAAAATCTGAGTGAAGATAATGAGAGCACCTTTTTTGCCGATGGCGTCCAGGACGATATTCTGACCAAATTGGCAAAAATTCGCGATCTGAAGGTCATCAGCCGTACCAGCGTGATGCAATATCGTGGGCACCGAAATATGCGCGAGATCGGCGCCACGTTGGGAGTGTCTCACACGCTACAGGGCAGTGTCCGCAAAAGCGGAACACAGCTTCACTTGAACGCGCAACTAATCGATACGCGCACCGACACCCATGTTTGGGCGGAACAATACGACTGCGATTTAAACAGTGTCTTTGCAGCGCAGAGTGCGATCGCGCTAAAGGTTGCAGACCACCTTCATGCCAAATTGTCCACTTCTGAGAAACTGGACATGGCGCGCCCTCCAACGGCCAATCTTACCGCCTTCGAGTTTTATACCCGCGCCAAGAATCTTGTTTTGATGACGAGCTTTACCACGAGCACGAAGGCGAATTTACTGCAAGCGGCCGACCTACTGAACCAGGCTGTCGCGAACGATTCTTCATTTTTCCAGGCGTATTGCCTGCTCGCTCACACTCATGACCTTCTCTACTTCTTTGGGTTCGATCGCACTCCTGCGCGCCTGGCGTTAGCTGAATCAGCCATCCGGGAGGCATTCCGCCTTCGACCCGATTCGGGTGAAGCGCACCTGGCACGCGCTGAAAATCTTTACCGAGGATATCTCAATTATGATGGTGCTTTGGCCGAGCTCGAACTCGCCCGCAAGAGTCTACCTAACGATCCTATGGTATTTGAGCTGAAGGGCTACATCGAGAGGCGTCGAGGGAGGCAACAAGAGGCGCTGCAGAGCCTTGAGCGCGCAGTGGATCTTGATCCGCGGAACTTTTTTACCTTGCAACAGATTGCAGCAAGTTACGACCTGCTCCAGCGCTATGCCGACGAAGCAACGATGCTGGAGCGCGCACTGGCCATCAAACCGGACGATCTCGATACGAAGGTCGCACGCGCATTGATGGAAGTGGATTGGAAAGCTGATACTCGGCCACTGCATCGGTTGTTTGATGAAATCCGTGCGAAGCATCCTGCTGATGTTGACAATGTGGCCGACTCCTGGCTCATCTGCGCACTCGCCGAGCGGGACCCTACCGCAGCAGAAGCTGCGTTAAGCGCATCAGGCGAAAACCCGCTAAGTGATGACGTTATTCAATTTAATCGTCCCTTTGTAGAAGGCCTTATCGCTCGCATGACAAATGACCCCGACAAAGCGCGGGCTGCTTTCATTGCGGCGCGTGCTGCGCAGGAGAAAGCGGTTCAAACTCAACCAAATTACGGCCCATCGCTGTGCGTGCTTGGTTTGATCGATGCTGCTCTGGGACGAAAAGAAGACGCATTGCGCGAAGGCCGCCGGGCAGTCGAACTTCTTCCGGTGGAAAAAGATGCAATCAACGGCCCGCGCATGATCGCGCAGTTAGCGATGATCGCTGCTTGGGCCGGTGAGAAAGATCTCGCCTGCGAGCAGCTCGCAATCGCTATCCGTCCACCGGCTCCCATCACTTACGGCCAGCTGAAACTTCTGCCGTTTTGGGACCCGCTACGCAGCGAGCCGTGCTTTGAAAAAATCGTCGCCTCCCTCGCGCCGAAATAAATTCTGTAATGGCAGGGGTGCCGCCTGCATCTTGACGCGAAGCAGCCGGCACGGCTGCCTCTACAGTTCATTTGCATTTTCCGCGTAACAAATCGCCGGATTTCGCACAGTACAACAGTGAATGGCCGTAATTCAGCAAGCAAATGCACCAATCACCGCAGAAAGGGACTCACCTATGTTCAACATTGAAGAACTGAGAAAAAACAACAGAACCAGCCTGTTTATTTCATCGTTCGCGACCCAGATCGCGGCAATGGCCGTGCTCCTCATGATGGTCCTTGGCTCGCCCACCGCCCTGGGCACACCCAGGCCCAGACCAACCCCAACCCCAGCCCCGACCGCAACCCCAAGACCAAACCCACACGCCCCCGGTAATTTCCGGGTGACGGCGCTAGGGACCTGCACTGTTTCGGTGGCGTGGGACCCGGTCGATTTCACTTTGGAAGACTTTAATTACTATCTCTCGGGCACTAACCAGGCCCCTCCCGCGGTCCTGCCCAGAACGGCCACCAGCCACACCTTCACCGGACTAGGTGCGGCCAATGAATATTGGTTTTTCATTTATGCGAGGGACGTATCGGGAAGGCCTTCCGGGCAGTCGCAGCTAGTGACCAGAACGCTTTCCGATACGAGTCCGCCAACGACCGCGCCGGGGGTCTCAGTCACGGAGGTTGGATCCAATTACGCTTCCATCGCCTGGACTCCAGCCGAGGACGGCG
>DATBDI010000476.1:0-1672 GCA_036270025.1 Candidatus Udaeobacter sp.
CTTCCACAGCTCCGCCGTGAAGCTCGACCGGCTCACAAAGCTGTGGAGCCAGGTGGTGCTGCGGCTGTTCCCCCAGCCGCTGCGCGTCAACGGCAGGTGCGTCCTGGTCGGTGACGGCATCAAGGTCCCCAAGTGCGGCCGCAAGATGCCAGCGGTCAAGCTCCTACATCAGCAGTCGGCATCAAACTCCAAGCCCGAATACATCATGGGGCACTCGCTGCAGGCGGTAAGCCTGCTCGTTCAGGCCGCCACCAGCTTCTTCGCCGTGCCGCTCGCCGTCCGCATCCACGAGGGAGTGGTGTGGTCCAATCGCGACCGCCGAACCCTGCTCGACAAAATGCTCGCACTCCTCGGCATCGCCGCCGTCGAACAACCCTTCTACTTCGTCGCTGACGCCTACTATGCCGCCCACAAGATCGTCGTCGGCCTGCTCAAACAGGACAACCACCTGCTCACCCGGATGAAGTCCAACGCCGTCGCCTATACCGCTTACCAGCAGCGCGGGCCGCGCAAGCCAGGTCGCCCCAGGGTCTATGGCAGGAAGATCAAGCTCAGCTCCCTGTTGCAAGCCTCCAGGGACTTCCAACAAGCCCCAAGTCCCGTCTACGGCGAGCACAAGGTGATCATCCAATATCGGGTCCGCGATCTGCTGTGGCGTCCGGCCGGCCGGCTGGTGCGCTTCGTGGCAGTGATCCACCCGGTACGAGGCGCCTGCCTCCTCATGTGCACCGACACTTCCCTCGACGCCTTCGACATCATTCGTCTGTACGGACTGCGCTTCAAGATCGAGCACACCTTCAAACAGGCAGTGCGCCAGATCGGTGCCTTCGCCTACCATTTCTGGATGTCCGACATGAAGCCGCTGCGCCGCAACAATGGCAATCAACATCTTCATCGTGAATCGCTCGAATACCGCAACGCTATCAAGCGCAAGATCCATGCCTACCACGTCTTCATCCAGGCGGGTGTCGTCTGCCAGGGACTACTTCAATACCTCGCCGTCGCCTTTCCTCAGCTCGTCTGGACGTCCTTCGGATCCTGGCTGCGGACCATTCGCCCCGGCATCCCGCCCTCCGAGCTCGTCGTCGCCACTGCGCTACGCCAGAGCCTGCCGGAATTTCTCTTGGATGCGCCCCTAACCAACATCTTCGCGAAATTCGTCATGGAACGACAGGACGTCAGAAAAATGGAAGCCTTCCGCCTTGCCTCCTAAGCCGAAATTTCGCAGAACCCCAGACTCTCGAGCAGTCCGGTGCTCCTGCCGTAACCCGGTACCGCCGGCGGGCCGGAACGAGCCAGCTCTGTAGTCACTCCTTCGACGACCATGGCGGCACTCAATTGGCTAGGCCCAGCCCGAGCGCGCTCAGCTCGCCCCGCAGCTGTCCGGCGTTGACGAAATGGATGCCGTGCATGCCGAGCGTGGTGGCGGCGGCCGCATTGGCCGGGTTGTCGTCGATGAACACGATCTCGTCCGGCCGCAGGCCGTGGCGCTTGACCAGCAGGTGATAGATTCGCGGGTCTGGCTTGATGACCCGCTCCTGCCCGGAGACCACCACCCCATCGAACCAGCCCAGAAACTCGAACCGTTCGAGCGCCAGCGGGAAGGTCTCGTGGGACCAGTTGGTGAGCGCGTATAGCGGCGTCCCGCGCCGCTTCAGCTCCCGCAGGATCT
>DATBDI010000477.1:0-2844 GCA_036270025.1 Candidatus Udaeobacter sp.
ACCCGCTTCAGATGCTGAACCCTTGGGCGCCCGCCCGATACGGCACGTGGGTCGAGAGCACGTCTTTCGACCCGAACCACCCGGGAAAATGGAACGGCATTAAGCTGTTCGAGATCATTTTCTGATTGGCAAGCACGCGGCTTGTGGCGTCAAGGAGTGACGGCTTCCCAGCCGTCACATTTCTTCTCGACGGCTAGGGAGCCGTCACTCCTTGAAGTTGCGCAAAGAACTCGGCGAGCTGTCAGTCGCGAGCAAGCCCGACCTCGAACAAATCTCAATCTGCTTCAGATTTGCCGGCTGTTTAAATTTCTCGCGGTGGATAACTCTTGGCGGCTGCGTTCATCATATCGACCTAAATCGGTAACGCGAGTTCGCACCCAAACGCGCCGCGGCAAATCTTTTGCGGTTTGTCGAAGCCTGTCCAGACAGCGCACGTGAAATTGGAATCATGTCCGGCAAACAACGCGTCAATAAAATCGTAAGCCGTGCCGGTTTTGCCCGCTGCCGGCATTTCCTTTAAACCGAATTCTGCAAGCGCAGCTTTACGGTTTGTTCGCGACTACTTGCGGTGCAGGTTTGCTCACTTCAAGTTGGGCGCTCACTCTCTGGATTTGCGCGGCCTGCTCTTTGAGCTGTGCCGTGAGAGCCTCCATCCCCTTTTGCTGTTGCGCGACCGTTGACTTCAGCTCTGCAATGGTCGCCTGCTGTTCGTCGACTTTTTTGTGCTCTTTGAGGAACTCGTTGAGCAACATCGCGCCTATCTGCTCAAAGCGCACGGTCGACACGTCACCGTTCTTGTCGCGGAAGACGAGGTCGGGAGCCACCTTGGCCACCTCCTCGGCGATTACGCCATATTGCGTCCTGCTTGTCTTGTCGCTGTTGTATTTGAAGGTCACCGGCTTGAGCGCCAGAATGACTTCGCTTCTGCTGTCCATCGGTTGAATGTCGTGTTTGAAGCGCCGGGACGAGGGGAGGAAGCCCAACACGTTAAATTGATCGACATACGTGTCTTGGGCGGTGCCGGCGTCGCTAACCGGCTGATTGTAGATGCTGCCGATGAAGCAGGTGTTACTTATGTCAGCAAAAGGGCCTGCTCCAGGTGCGCCGATTGCGACCATGTTACTGGCGCTGACAATGCTGGTGCCGGCTTCGTCACCGACAGCCACGTTGAAACTACCGTCCACGCAGTTACGGAGCGCATCATCACCGACGGCTGTGTTACTGGCGCCCGATGTGTTGTTTTCCATGGCAAGATCACCGAATGCATTATTTTCGCTGGACGTATTGTTTGTAAGCGCCCGGCGGCCATGGGCGTTGTTGAAGAATCCGCTGACGTTGCTAAATAGCGCAAAGGTACCGAGTGCGTTATTATCCGCGCCGCTGTCGTTATTCACGAGGGCGTCAGTTCCAACGGCACAGTTCTCTGTGCCTGTAGTGTTCAGCAACAGCGCTGCTGCACCAACTGCGGTATTCGAATCCGCCGTGTTGAGGACCAGCGTTCCAGCACCAACACCGGTGTTGAAGTTGGCGTCACCTACTAGAAAGAGCGAATACCAACCAACTCCTGTGTTTCCGGCGCCAGCTCCGAGGAACTGAAGGGCGTTGCACCCTTCCGCTGTCGTGAACCCGGGATAGCACCCGTCCGGCGGCGGAACAACTTGCGGAGCCGCCTTTATTTGTGGCAAGCACGCAAGGCAGGCAAGCACGGACAGGATTGTTGTAAATATTGTAAGGCTACTGCGATTTTTCATTAGCTTAATTTTCCTTTCATTAATTGTTTCAAGGGTTTTCATATGTGCGGATTTTCGCCGTCTTCGCGATTTTCAGAAATACGCAGAATTGCGTACGAATTCTGTTGCCCGGTGCCGAAGTTTTCTGCTAACAAGAGAAACGGTGAATCCCGTGTCCGACCAAGATCCGCGGAGCGGCGAGGCTTTCGTGTCGCTCAAGTTGACCCCTCGCGAAGCCGAGGTCCTCTTCTGGATTTCCCGGGGTAAAAGTAACCACGATATCGGCGTTATTCTCGGCGCAAAGACCGGCACGATCTGCAAACACGTCGAACATATTTTTGGCAAGCTCAACGTTGAAAATCGCACGGCGGCTGCAGTGATGGCACTCGAAACGTACCGCTCCGTCGCCTCCACACCTGACAGCAAACCCGGTCAACCTTGGGCTGCGATCACCAGTTTTGTCACGACGCACCTCTGTGCGTTGTGGTCAGATGGTTACGAATTTTGCGCCGAAGTCGCAAATCTGGTCGCGTGAGTCGACTCGTCTGGCGAGCTCTCTTGCGGGTACCTTTTCATTTTGATGTGTACAGGCGCCAGAAGCTCTTGTTGGTTAGCGCTGCCCCTTCAGCGAACTGCGCCAAAAAACTGTGCCAATTGCGTACGCCCCGTCTGAAATGAGAGCCGCTCTAGCGCGCGATCCTGCGATTCGGTTACAATCGCAGCACGCAACTCCGCATTTTTTAAGAGATCGAGCGCCATCGATGTGATCTCGGAAATTGTACGGCCCTCGCCACAGGTTCTCGAAAACGCGATTCGTTCGATCGCGCCGTCCCCACCGACGCAGGGAATGCGGCATAGAAGAGCGTCGCCCGCGACCTGTCCAGGCACGTGGCTGCGATCGAGCTGCAAGACAATCTTATGCTTCGCAACATCGCGCAGATAATCAGGGTAAGATCTCCATTTCTCGATCAAACGAAGTTTTCCCTCCGGAAATTTCAGCTCGCCGAGTAAACGACGCCCTTTGCGTCTGTCGAGATTAACAACCGTCACGGGTTCGCCAGTTGCTTCGCTAAGCTGCCGCGCCACCAACAGCGCCGCAAAATGATTGCGCGAT
>DATBDI010000478.1:0-8725 GCA_036270025.1 Candidatus Udaeobacter sp.
CCGAGCGTGCTTGCGTTTGTCGAACAAAGCTCCCTCGTTCCGCCAGGTGCAGCTCGCACTGGCGGTGCGTATGTGGGCAGTGATATTTCTCATTCCATGGAACCGGAAAGATTGACACCATCCTCTCGTATTTACGGCGAAGCATTGCGACGGACAGATCCGGAAATTTTTGATGCGATCGTCGCGGAAGAAAAACGGCAGCGCGAAAACATCGAGCTGATTGCCTCGGAAAATTTCACCAGCCGTGCGGTGATGGAAGCCCAGGGCAGTGTTCTCACCAACAAATATGCCGAGGGTTATCCGCGAAAACGCTGGTACGGCGGATGCGAGCACGTCGATACGGCCGAACAGCTGGCCATAGATCGGGCGAAGCGACTCTTCGGGTGCGAGCACGTAAACGTGCAGCCGCACAGCGGTGCGCAGGCGAACATGGCGGTTTATTTTTCCATGCTGAAACCGGGCGACAACATCCTTGCGATGAATCTCGCGCACGGCGGCCATCTCACGCACGGGCACCCCGCGAATTTCTCCGGCAAATTTTATACCGTCTCGCAATACGGCGTCAGCGAGAAGACCGAGCAGATCGATTACGACGCTTTGCAAAAGCAAGCCGAAGAAGTCCGCCCAGTAATGATCACCGCGGGCGCCTCGGCTTATCCGCGCATCATTGATTTCCCGCGATTGCGGCAAATCGCGGATTCGGTCGGCGCCGTTTTGTTCATCGACATGGCGCACATAGCCGGACTCGTTGCCGGCGGTCAGCATCCCAGCCCGATTCCGCACGCGCAATTCGTCACGACCACGACGCATAAGAGTCTGCGCGGACCGCGCGGCGGCATTGTGATGTGCGAAGAGAAGTTCGCCAAGCAGATCGACGCCACGGTTTTCCCTGGCGTCCAGGGCGGGCCACTCATGCATGTGATCGCGGCAAAGGCCGTTTGTTTTTATGAAGCGCTCCAGCCGCAGTTCCGCGACTATCAACGCCAGGTCGTGCTGAACGCGAAGGCGCTCGCCGCCGGCCTGGCGAAACATGGTTACCGCATCGTCTCCGGCGGCACCGATAATCATTTGATGCTTGTCGATCTTCGTCCCAGGGAAATTAACGGCAAAGAAGCACAGGAAGTTCTCGACCGGGCCGGCATCACCGTGAACAAGAACGGCATTCCGTTCGACACCTACCCAATTTTCAAGCCCGGCGGCATCCGCATTGGCACGCCTGCGGTTACCACACGCGGGATGAAAGAAGAGGAAATGCTCGAGATTGCCGATCTCGTCGCCGAAGCGCTGGAAAACAAGGCCGATGGGGACGGGCTGGAGCGGGTCCACCAAAAGGTGCTGGATTTGACGCGGAGATTTCCCATACCGTTTTGAAAAAGATGAACGGCCAGAAAGTTGTTGGCAGGCGAAAAGCCCCTCGAACACCGACGGAGTTTCACGCGATTGGCGCACAGTTGGATCGGGAGCTCTCAGTTGTGAAGCCATTTACTCGCAAACGCGGTTTCGTTTTTAAAGCGCGCAACTGGGAAGAATTAGCGGCCTGGGAGTTGCAGCGGCAGCTTCAGGAGCATCGTCAGCGAGGTAATGAGTGAACAGGCGCCGTTGCTGCGGATTTGCTCATTATTAAACAAGCACCACGCCCAATATCTTGTCGTCGGCGCACGTGCCTGCTGGCTGCACGGTTACGTTCGGGCAACGATGGACGTCGATATCCTCGTCCCCGAAGACATGCAAAATCATGCCCGTGTCATCGCGGCGCTTTCAGAACTTCAAGATCACGCCGCAGCGGAATTGACGCCGCGCGACTTCGCTGAAAACGTCGTCGTGAAGATCGCTGATGAAATAGAAGTGGATGTCAGCACTCACGCCTGGAGCGTTAGTTACCGCGATGCAATTCCAACGTCGCTGACGGCGGTAATCGAAGGCGTGGAAGTCCCATATCTCGACATGCAAACTCTGATTAAAAGTAAAAGCACTCAACGCGAGCAGGACAAAGTCGACATTCAACGATTGCGTTCCCTGGCCCAATCTGAATAGGTGGCGCGCGCGATTTTTCGACTTATAAGGAGGGAGGAACTCAATATGGATCTGTGCTTATGAACCGAGCTGTCGATCAACCACAGGCGAATCCATTGCGCGAAGGTCTTTCCAGCCGCGCCGTGCCGCAGCCATGCAGCATCGTTATCTTCGGCGCGACCGGCGATCTAACGCACCGCAAACTCGTTCCCGCGTTGTATAATCTCGCGGGCGATGGTGAACTGCCGCCCGCCGTAGTCATCATCGGGTTCGCGCGCAGGAAGAAAAGCGATGAAGAATTCCGGCGCGATCTCGAAGAAGCGGCGCGCAAGTTTTCCCGGCAATCTGTGCGCGACGAAATTTGGAATACATTCGCGCAATCCATTTTTTATCACCAAAGCGAATTTGACGACGAGGCGGGTTACAAACGTCTGGCCGAACGTCTCGACGAAATCGACAAAACTCACGGCACCCGCGGCAACCGTCTTTTTTATTTCGCAGCCGCTCCCGACCAGTTCGAACCGATCCTCAAGCACTTGAAGGCGGCAGGGTTGAACGAGACCTGCGAAGGAAGCTGGGTTCGTGTGATCGTCGAGAAACCCTTCGGCACGGATCTCGCCTCTGCGCGTGAGTTAAATCGCGTGATTCACAATTCTTTTGCCGAAGAGCAGACGTACCGCATCGACCACTTCCTTGGGAAGGAAACAGCGCAGAACATCCTCGTGCTGCGATTTGCAAACGCAATTTTTTCGCCGCTCTGGAACACGCACTACATCGATCATGTGCAGATCACAGCTGCGGAAACGCTCGGCGTCGGGAGTCGGGCCGGTTATTATGAAGGCGCGGGCGCAATGCGCGACATGGTGCAGAACCACTTGATTCAATTGTTGTGCCTCACGGCGATGGAGCCGCCGATTGACTTGACCGCCGACAGTATTCGCGACGAAAAAGTGAAAGTAGTGAGATCGCTTCGTCGTTGGTCGCGTGGTGAAATTGCGGCCAATGCTGTGCGCGCGCAGTATGCGAAAGGCGCTATTCACAGCGAGGCGGTGGCCGGTTACCGGCAGGAACAAAACGTCAATCCCAACTCACAAACCGACACGTTCGTCGCGTTGCGGCTATTCATCGACAACTGGCGCTGGGCTGACGTGCCGATTTATATGCGCGTCGGAAAGCGCCTTCCGAAATCCGCAACGGAGATTTCCATCCATTTCAAAAAAGCGCCGCCGGTCCTGTTTAACAAGGATTTGCATGACCTGAATGTGCTCGTGATCCGAATTCAACCGGACGAGGGAATCTCGCTGCGAATTCACGCAAAGGTCCCCGGGACGAGCTTCCGCATCGACCCCGTAAAAATGGATTTCCATTACGGGACTTCATTCGGGAAAGCCAGTCCCGAAGCGTACGAACGTTTGCTTCTCGACGCCATGAGCGGTGACGCCACGCTGTTCGCACGTCGTGATGAGGTCGAGGAGGCCTGGGCGTTTGTCGATCCGATTGAAGAAGCATGGCACGGCAAGCAGGATGTGCCTGAACTTTTCTTTTATCCCGCAGGCTCGTGGGGGCCGGAGGCTGCCGATGATTTGCTGGCGCGCGACGGGCGAGCGTGGAGAAGGCTGTGAACGCGGCGAATCTTCTGGGGAGCACACGCGTCGCGCGTGTTGGCGATGGCGTCCTCGCCATCGCGGACTTTTCTTACCGACGCCGACTTGCCAGCGCGCTCCGTCTCCAGCAAAAGATTGTTTCGGCGCGACGCCGAAACCAGCACGCGGGACGCGTGCGCTCCCCAATCGGGTAATATGCCTGCCGTCACTGAAAATTATTCGCTCGGTGTTCCCGTCGAAATCGGCAGCATCGATCAGGAGCTAAAAAAACTTTGGCGCGAAAGCGAGGGTGCGATGACTCGAGCTTCGCTGATGAACCTCGCCGTTTACAGCGAAGAGCGCGGCTCATTGGAACAAAATACTCAACTGATGGCGCGAATTACTGAGGACCACGCCTGTCGCGCAATCGTCATCGAAGCTGATTGCAGTTCGAAAGACGATCGGGTGGACGCCTGGATCAGTGCGCATTGTCACGTCAGTCGGGCAGGTAGCAAACAGGTGTGCTCCGAACAGATATCGTTCCTGCTAAAAGGCGGGTGTGGCACGCAACTGCCGAGCATTGTTCTCTCGAACCTCGATTCAGACTTGCCGTTGCACCTGTGGTGGCAGGAGGAATTCCGCGAACCGATGGACCCGCAACTTTGGGCGTGGGTCGATAGAGTCATTTATGATAGCCATGACTGGAGCGACTTCCCTGCACAAATGGGGTTAGTGGAGCGGGCGGAAGAGGACGCCAATCACCGCATCGTGCTTTGCGACTTAAACTGGACGCGCCTCGATAAAGTTCGTTTCGCGCTTGCACAATTCTTCGATCACCCCGCCTCCCATCATCGGCTCGCCGAAATCAACAACGTGCGAATTGATTTTGCACCTGGCTTCCGGTCGACTGCTGTTCTTTTGACCGGCTGGCTCGGAGCGCAGTTGGGTTGGTGTTTGGAAGATCCGAGATCACCAAATCAGTTTCGCTTTGGCAGCGCAGCGGGAGGCGCCATCGATGTGGAATTGCGCGAACGCCAGGGCGAACCAATTCACGAGGTCGCATTGACCGCTGGCGACACAGAATTCTGCATCGCGCACGCGGAATGCGGCGATCTTCTCGAGGTCTCGCGCACACAGGCCGGCGAAACACGCATTCCGCAGCTCCTGCCCGCCAACAGAAGTGATCCCGTCAGTTTGATGAGCCTGGAGCTGATGCGCGGCGGATTGCACCACGTTTATCTGCACGCAGTGAATTGCATTCGAGATTTACTGTAGCGGTATGTGACCACCGATCGGCGCTCATAGAGTGCCGCTACAGATTCAACGCGCACAATTCGTCCACGTTCTTCTCGATTGAGAAAAGTTTACGCACGCGCTCGGAACCAGCATTGCCGAGTTTTTGTGCCAGCGAACGATCGTTGATCACCTTCTCAATCCTGTCTGCCAGCGCGATCGCGTCGCCAGGTTGCACAAGAAAACCTGTTTCATTTTCAATGACCATCTCGGAAATTCCGCCGACGTTCGTCGAGATCACTGGCAAACGCGTCGCCATTGCTTCCATGATCACGGTAGGAAGATTGTCGCTGCCGCCTTCGGCATCAACGACGCTCGGGAGAACGAAAACACTCGCAGCTGCGAGACGGCGTCGAACTTCATGCTGCGGTTGAGCGCCCGAAAATGTCATTCGTCTTTGCAGATTCAGTTCCTGAACCTGGTCGCGCAATTCCTGTTCGAGTGGACCCTCTCCAATGATCTCGCAGCGAAAAGATGCGCCGCGCTGACCAAGCAATCCGCAGGCGCGAACTAAATCGGTGAACCCTTTTTTTGCGATCAGTCTGCCGATTGCCACAATCAGGGGCGGAGTGGAGGAAAACTCGGCTTTTTCGAATTCGGCGAGGTTCAGACCGTTGTAAATTCGGTGGATACGATCGGCGCAGCCCGGAAAGCGCTCTCGCAAGAATCGCGCGGCGAAATCGGTTTCAGTAACGATCGCGCGCGCTGCACCGACAAGCTTGTCCAAGCCAATCTCGAAATCTCGCGGCGCGAAAATGTCGTTCGCGTGCGCGGTAAAACTGAACGTGATCGGAAAAAACTTGTTGATCCAAAAAACGGTGCGCACAGCCATTCCCGCAAAATGTGCATGGACGTGAGGGATTCCCATTTCTTGCAGCCGCAAGCCAACGTAAACAGCCTGATGCAACCGAAGAAAATCGGTTCTCCGACCCCATTGATCGAGCGCAGCGGCGATTTCCGGCCCGAGCTTTCGCTTCTTTGAAGCCCGCCGAACATCCTCGAGCAATTCCTTTTCGTCCGGCAAGTAATGCACGCGCTCAACGATGCGCGGGTCCCAGTCCTGTGGCGGTTCGTTTTTCGGATTGCGAATGGAGAAAATCGGTGGCGTGATACCCTGCCGATCAAACTCAGCTACTTCCCGGTAGCAGAACGTTTGTCCGAAAGACGGGAAACGTTCGAAGAGATAAGCGAAGTTAACCATTGCGGCCAACTCACGCCTATCGGCAGAATGACCAAGCACGAACTCCGAAAGCTTTCGCGAGCGGGCTGACGAATGACGAAGGAATGACGAAGCCAAAAAGTAGCAGCGTTGAGCCAATGAACGTTTTCGTCATTCGGGTTTCGATGTTTCCTTCGAGCTTCGACATTCGAGGTTCGTCATTTTAACTGCTGCCGCGCTTCACCGGAATCGGCTTTCCGAATTCATCAACCGCAACGAGGGTAAACACGCCGTGCGTAACGCGACGCTCCTCGCCACTGATGTGGCGGGTGACCCACACCTCTACGGGAATGGTCATGGACGTTCGCCCGATTTTTTCCACTCGCGCATAACACCTGACGGTGTCCCCTA
The DNA here is from genome assembly GCA_036270025.1 of Candidatus Udaeobacter sp. GTDB lineage: Bacteria > Verrucomicrobiota > Verrucomicrobiia > Chthoniobacterales > UBA10450 > Udaeobacter. The sequence goes on from DATBDI010000478.1 coordinate 6,460, forward strand.
CCCTCACCGGTTCAAGAAACGACATCCCCTCCATCGCGACGGTGACCACGCGCGCCCGCGCTGTTTTCGCGGCCAGAATTCCGCTGCCGAGGTCCATTTGCGACGTCAACCATCCGCCGAAAATGTCCCCGTTCGCGTTTGTGTCTTTCGGCATGGCAATGGTTTGAATTACCAATTCGCCTCGCGGTTCGTCTGCCACTTCGCTGAGAATAGCACAAGGCGCAACTCGTTGCCCCGCGACAAAGCCCTTCTGCGTCTTTCGTCAATGGCCCGAGAAGATTCGAGAGGAAGCCGGAAGAGGAATAGTTACAGAATCAGCATGCAATCGCCATAGCTGTAGAACCGGTAATGCTCGCGAATCGCTTCATCGTACGCGCGCAGCATAAAGTCGTGACCCGCGAATGCACTTACAAGCATGAGCAAAGTCGAGCGCGGCAGATGGAAGTTCGTCAGCAGCGCATCGGCTACGCGAAAGCGGTAAGGCGGATAAATGAACATGTCTGTCGCATTTTCTCCCGCTTGCACTTCTCCATCTGCGCCGCTTGCTGATTCGAGCGCGCGCACCGTAGTCGTTCCAACCGCGATGATGCACCTTGCATTATTGATCTTGTTCGCCGCTTCCGAACAAATCGAGAACCGCTCTGCATGCATGCGATGCTCAACCACGTTGTCTGAGCGCACCGGCAAAAATGTTCCCGGGCCGACGTGCAGCGTCACGAACGTGTGCGGAATTTGATTCAAAATGTCAGGCGTGAAATGAAGACCAGCCGTTGGAGCAGCAATCGCGCCGGCTGCCTCACCAAAGACCGTCTGGTACCGCGCCACGTCCTCGTCATCGCTGATCCGATCGATGTAGGGCGGCAACGGCATGGAACCACCGGCGTAAACATCGATGTCTTCATTTAAGCTCACGATGCGCTCGCCATCTTGCGTAACTTCATCGACTCGCAACGTGATGCCGCCGATCGTCGTCATGCCGCCAACGCGCATTTTGCGGCCCGGCTTCACCAGACATTTCCAGCGTTTTCGTCCGAGCCGTTCCAGAAACAAAAATTCAATCGCGCCATCGTCTGAGAACCGCCGCGCTGGAAGCACGCGCGTGTTGTTTAACACCAGTAGATCGCCGGGCCGCACGAACGTCCTTAACTCGCGAAACTGCCGATGCTCGATTGTCTGCGCGGCGCGATGCAACACCATCATGCGAGCATCTTCGCGCCGCTCAAGCGGTCGTTGAGCAATGAGTTCCCGCGGCAGATCATAGGCGTAATCGCTTAGGTTCGTGTTCATTGTTATAAACACCGGCCTTCAGGCCGGTGCGTCGCGTACTTCAAACAAGCAAGCCGTTTCAACGGCTTTCCAGAACAGCGTAAGCCGTTGAAACGGCTGGTGTCCATCATGGCACACTTCACCGGCCTGAAGGCCGGTGTTAATAAAAGCGGGGGACAAAGAAATTGCTTCCGCGCGCAAAATTCCGCATCGTCGAGACAATGACACAGCCAGCTCTCGATTTCGTGATCGCAGCGCTGCAGAAAATGCGAGAGTCGAGCGACCGGGTGCCTCGCGCGTCTATGCGAGCGTTGGCACAATTACAGACCCTTCCTCCTGTAGCCGTTTCCCTGCGGGAAACGTCTGCGTCGCCCACAGGGCGACGGCTACAACCGGCCTCAAACAAGGCAGCATTACTCGATGCGATCCGTGAACGCGTTTGCGTCTGCACGAAATGCGCGCACCTGGCAAGGTCGCGCACACAGACCGTTTTTGGCGTCGGCAACCCGGATGCAGACTTGATGTTCATCGGTGAAGCACCCGGGGCCGATGAGGATCAACAAGGCGAGCCATTCGTGGGGCGCGCCGGACAGTTGCTGACAAGAATTCTTAAGGCGATGAACTTCGCCCGCGACGACGTGTACATCGCAAACATTCTGAAGTGCCGGCCTGACATGCCGCCGGGGAGCTTTGGAAATCGCGCACCCACACCAGTCGAGATGCAGACTTGTCGTCCGTATCTGCTGGAGCAGATCAACGTGATCCAACCGAAAGTGCTTGTAGCGCTCGGCGCAGTCGCCGTGGAGGGCCTGCTCGGATTGCGCAGCATCATGCGCGAAGTACGCGGCCGGTGGCACGCTTACAATGGCATTCCGCTGATGATCACCTATCACCCAGCGTATTTGCTGCGGAACCAGGCGCCCTCGGAAAAGCGCAAGGTGTGGGAAGACATGTTGCAGGTGCTTGAGCGACTCGACCAACCGATCAGCGAGCGCCAGCG